>NZ_JASGFM010000010.1:0-166518 GCF_047605565.1 Labrys sp. (in: a-proteobacteria) | reverse complement strand
CGTAATAGTCGACATTCTCCGAATTGCGGATCAGGCGGTCATAGGCGATGACCTTGACGCCCTTGGCGGCGGCGGCCTTGAGAGCATCGGCCAGCGTGGTGCCGTCGATTGCCGCGATCACCAGCACCTTGTCGCCCTTGGTGAGCATGTTCTCGATCTGCGCGAGCTGGCCGGGAATATCGCCATTGGCATATTGCAAGTCGGCGCCATACCCCTTGGCTTCCAACTGCTTGACGACATTCTTGCCGTCGTCGATCCAGCGCTCGACCGTCTTGTCCGGCATGGCGATGCCGACGGTCCCCTTGTCCTGTGCCAAGGCCGGTGTCGCGAGAATGCCGGCAGCCAAGGCGCTCGCCAGACACAGTTTTTGGAACAATCCCATAGTGCCTCCCGATTTCATGAGTTACGTACCTCAATTTTCGTCATTGCAATCGCTCAATCTCTCGCTGCAATGGTACGACGAATGATAAATTAGCGCTCCGGCGTGTCAACGCTCCATGATGGACGGACCTCATGGATCGTCATTGCCGACACCCGATCAGGCATTTCGGGTTTTCAATTTCCCCAGTCGAGCACGATCTTGCCGCACTCGCCCCGCGCCATCGTCTCGAAGCCCTCGAGATAGTCGGCGACGGCCAGGCGGTGGGTGATCACCGGGCGGATATTGAGCCCGCTCTGCAGCATGGCCAGCATCTTGTGCCAGGTTTCGAACATCTCGCGGCCATAGATGCCCTTGATGGTCAGCATCTTGAAGACGATCTTGTTCCAATCGACGGCAAAGGGCGTGGAGGGAATGCCAAGCATGGCGATCTTGGAGCCCATCAGCATGACGTCGAGCATCTGCTGGAAAGCCGCCGGTGCACCGCTCATCTCCAGGCCGACATCGAAGCCTTCCTTCATCCTCAGGCGGGTCATCACGTCGCGCAGATCTTCCTTGGCGACGTTGACCGGCACGACATCGGCCACCTTGGCAGCAAGGTCGAGGCGGACCGGATTGATGTCGGTGATCACGACATGGCGGGCACCGGCATGGCGGGCGACGGCCCCGGCCATGATGCCGATCGGGCCGGCGCCGGTGATCAGCACGTCCTCGCCGACGAGATCGAAGGACAGCGCCGTGTGCACCGCATTACCGAGCGGATCGAGGATGGCGCCGAGTTCGTCGTCGACCTCATCGGGCAGCGGCACGATGTTGAAGGCCGGTACCTTCACATATTCGGCGAAGGCGCCGGGCATGTTGACGCCGATGCCGCGGGTGTCGGGATCGAGGTGGAAGCGCCCTGCCCGCGTCGCCCGGCTCTTCATTCCGATGACATGGCCTTCGCCGGACACCCGCTCGCCGATCTTGAGGCTGTGCACGGCCGAGCCGATCTCGACGATCTCGCCGGCATATTCATGACCGACGATCATCGGCACCGGCACAGTCTTCTGGGCCCAGGCGTCCCATTTGTAGATGTGGATGTCGGTGCCGCAGATGCCGGTTTTCCGCACCTTCACCAGGACATCGTTGGGACCGAGTTCAGGCATCGGCTCATTGTCCGAAAACCAAAGGCCGGGTTCGGGCTTGGATTTGACGAGGGCTTTCATCTGTCAGGGCTTTCTTGGGAGGCCTTCAGGCTTGCCAGGGGTTGAAGACAGGAACGCCGAGGGGGCTAAAATCGGCGACATTTCGGGTGACCATGGTCAGGCCATGCTCCAAGGCCGTAGCCGCAATCATCGCATCCCGTTCGGGACGCCGGTCCGGGACAGGCAGGCGCGCACATATCTGCGCGGTCCGAGATCCAAACTGTAAAATCCGGCCATCATAACTGGGCTCGACTTTGCCAACCAACCAGTTACGAAGAACTCCGCCTTGCGCGGGATCACGCCGCTCGATCGACAACACGCCAATTTCGAGTTCCATCAAGGTGACTGCAGAGATGAATTGTCTCGATCTGGCGGTGGCGTAAGCCCATTCGAGAAGCTTTGGCGCGGCAAGACGAGGACGACGCAACTCGGAGAGGACATTGGTATCCAGCAGGAACATCAGTCGAATACCGTCTCCCTGCGCACGATCTCACGCAAGCGCGGCGGCTCGAAATCGAAATCCGCTTCCGGTTCGTCCTGGCGGAGCAAATCCACGATGCTTGGCTCTTCCCCGACAAGGCGCTGATATTCCTCATGCTTCAGCAACACGAAGGCCGGCTTGCCGCGATCGGTGATCACGAGCGGGCCTTCCTCCGCGGCGCGCTTGGCTTTGCCGATGTCGTGATTGAACTCCCGGCTGCTCATGTGCTTCATCGGAGACCTCCGTAGGATATGTAGTTACAATACTACATCCTGCAAAGCCAATCACGCAAAAAGATCAGATCACGCCCAAAGCCTTGCCGGCATCGGTGAAGGCGTCGATGGCAAAATCAATGTCAGCTTCCGTCAGCCCGGCCGACATCTGGGTGCGGATGCGCGCCCTGCCCTTCGGCACCACCGGGAAGAAGAACCCGGCGACATAGACGCCGCGCTCGTCGAGCGCCCGAGCCATCTCCTGGGCGCGCCGCGCATCATGCAGCATCACCGGAATGATCGGCGTCTCACCCTGCAGAAGTTCGAAGCCTGCTTTTTCCAATCCGGCCCGGAAACGCCTGGTGTTGGCGAACAGCCTTTCGCGCAGATCGTCGCCGGCCTGCGCCAGCTCGATCGCCTTCATCGAGCCGGCCGCCACAGGCGGGGCGAGCGAGTTCGAGAACAGATAGGGCCGCGCGCGCTGGCGCAAGAGGTCGATGATCGGCTGGCTGGCAGCGACATAGCCGCCCATCGCTCCGCCCAGCGCCTTGCCCAGCGTGCCGGTGAGGATATCGACCTTGTCCTCCACCCCGGCGCGAGCGGGCGTGCCGCGCCCCTCCGGCCCGATGAAGCCGGTGGCGTGGCAATCATCCACCATCACATTGGCGCCGTAGCGCCCGGCAAGGTCCGTGAGCGTCTTCAGGTCGGCGAGATAGCCGTCCATGGAAAACACGCCGTCGGTGGCGATGACGATGTGGCGGGCATTGTCGGCCTTGGCTGCCTGCAACTGCACTTCGAGATCGTTCATGTCGCCATTGGCGAAGCGATAGCGCTTGGCCTTGCACAGGCGCACGCCGTCGATGATCGAGGCGTGGTTCAGGCTGTCGGAAACAATGGCATCCTCGGCACCGAGCAGGGGCTCGAACACCCCGCCATTGGCGTCGAAGCAGGCGGCGAAGAGTATAGCATCATCCTTGTTGAGATAGCGGGCGATGGTGCGCTCGAGTTCGCGGTGCAGGGTCTGCGTTCCGCAGATGAATCGCACCGAGGCCATGCCGAAACCATGGCCGTCCATGGCCTGTTTGGCGGTGGCGATGATCTCGGGATTGTCGGCCAGGCCCAGGTAATTGTTGGCGCACAGATTGAGCATCGGCCGCCGGCCGGCCTCGGCGGCCACTTCGATGCGGGCGCGTTGCGGGCCGGCAATCTCGCGTTCGCTCTTCCACAAACCGTCCTTGGCGATTTCCGTCAGGGTGGATTTGACATGATCGACGAGCGACATCGGGCGGCTCCCTTGTACCTGTTTGGGTTCACAGGCCTAAGCCAAAACCAGCCGCGCTTCAAATGATGAGATCATGCCGAAAAGAGATGAGAACAGACGAGCGCGCCGATCTTCGAACAGGTCGGGCAAGCAGGCATCCTCGGCCGCAGGAAAAGGCGGGTCCGAAGACCCGCCCCCAACCTCTCAGTACGTCTTCGGCACGTACATTTCCGACGGCACGGGATGGCGCACATAGTCTTCATGGCGCTCGCGGTCGGGCAGGATCACCGGCGGATGCTCGACTTGGCCATAGGGGATCTGATTGAGCAGATGGCTGATGCAGTTGAGGCGTGCGCGCTTCTTGTCGACCGCCTCGACCACCCACCAGGGCGCTTCGGGAATATGGGTACGCTCCAGCATCACTTCCTTGGCCCGGGTATAGTCTTCCCAGCGCCGACGGGATTCCACGTCCATCGGGCTCAGCTTCCACTGCTTGAGCGGATCCTGGATGCGCATGTTGAAGCGGAATTCCTGTTCCTCGTCAGTGATCGAGAACCAGTATTTCAACAGGATGATACCCGAGCGCACCAGCATGCGCTCGAATTCCGGCGCGGAGCGGAAGAACTCCTCATATTCGGCATCGGTGCAGAAGCCCATGACATGTTCGACACCCGCCCGGTTGTACCAGCTGCGGTCGAACAGCACCATTTCGCCGCCGGCCGGCAGATGAGCGACATAGCGCTGGAAGTACCATTGCGTGCGCTCGCGCTCGCTGGGTGCCGGCAGGGCTGCCACGCGGCAGATGCGCGGATTGAGGCGCTGGGTAATGCGCTTGATCACGCCGCCCTTGCCGGCGGAATCGCGCCCCTCGAACAGCACGACCACCCGCAGCTTGTTGTGCTGGATCCAGTCCTGCAGTTCGACCAGTTCGTGCTGCAGGCGGAAGAGCTCGCGGAAATAGATCTTGCGGTCGAGCGTATCGCGCTCTTCCAGCTCGGGCGCATCCCCCAGGATACGGTCGAGGCGGGCCTCCTCCAGCTCCAGTTCCAGCTCCTCGTCATAGCCGTCGGCAATCTCCTGCCGGATGCGGTCGAGATTGGGTCTGCTATCCGCTGGCGTGGTCATGCGAATACTCCTTGCGAGAAGGCCGCTTCGATCGGCCGGGCATGTCTCGGGCGCCATAGGCCCATGCTTTGATGAAGCCCGTAGTGCAGGAATATTTCAGTTATGTGACAGAGCCGGCAAGCACCCCTCCAAGGCTCAGCTCGTCTTCAGCCATTCCACGGCGCGGTGTGCGATGGCCATGACTGGAGCATTGGTATTGGCGCTGACGATCTCGGGCATCACCGAGCAATCGAACACACGCAGTCCCTCGACGCCGCGCACGCGCAGTTGGGAATCGAGCACCGCCATCGGATCATCGTCCCGGCCCATGCGCGCCGTCCCGACCGGATGGTAATTGGTCTTGACCATGCGCTTGCAATGGGCGTGCAGATCGGCATCGGAAACCTTGTCGGCACCGGGCAGCATCTCATGGGAAATCTTCTCCTTGATGGGCGAGGCGGTCAGAAAGGAGCGGGCAAAACGCAGGCCCGCGATCATCAGGCGGATATCCTCGGCATGCTTGAGGAAGCCGCCATCGACGACCGGCGGCTCGAGTGGATCCGCTGAGCGCAACTTCACCGTCCCCCGCGATTTCGGCCTGAGCAGGCAGGTGGTGAAAGTGACGCCGTCGCAGGCAGTGACGTCGGTGATGTCGCGGTCGAGATAGACGGTCGGCACGCAATAGATCTTCAGCGAGGCATCGGCCTGCGCGTCGTCGGGATTGGTGAAGACGCAGGCTTCCACGCCCGTGGTGGTCACCGGCCCCTGCTTGCGCAACAGGTAGTCGAGGCCGTTGCGGATCATGTTCCAGCCTTTGTCCTGGCCGAAATAGCCGTAACGGCCGTTGGAGGCGGCGATCAGCGGCACCTCGCAATGATCCTGCAGGTTCTCGCCCACGCCCGGCAGATCCACCTTGGGCTTGATGCCGTGGCGCAGGAGGTGGTCGGCCGGGCCGATGCCGGACAGCATCAGGAGCTTGGGCGTGACATAGGTCCCGGCGGCCAGAATCACCGTGGCGGCGGAGGCCCTGTGAGTCCGCCCGCCTTCCACATATTCGACCCCCGTGCAGCGGTTGCCTTCGATGACGAGGCGGGTCACAATCGCTTCCGTGGTGATGGTGAGACGTTCGTCACCGCGCACCAGCGGCAGGAAGGCGTCCACGGCCGAGCAGCGGCGCTTGGCCACCGGATCCATGGTGCCCTGCATCAGGCCCACGCCGCGCTGGCGCCCGGAGTTGAAATCAGGATTAAGCGGCTCGCCCAGGGACGGCAGCGCCTGCAGGAAGGCCTTCGTCATCTCGCAGGTATGGAGCGGCCTCGTGACCTTGAGCGGGCCGGCGGTGCCATGCACCGGCGTGTCCAGGTCGGCATTGCCTTCCATCGCAATGAAATGGGGGAGGATATCGGCATAGCGCCAGCCCTCCGCCCCGTAATTCTCGGCCCAATTGTCATAGTCGTCAGGCTGGCCGCGCATATAGACCATGGCGTTGACCGAGGAACCGCCGCCTAGCACCCGGCCCTGAGGCACGATGGTGGCACGCCCGTCGAGCTGGGGCTGGCGCTCCATCTTGTGCATGGTGAGATAGGTGTCCTTGGCCAGATATTTCATGTAGCCGGCCGGCATGTGCATGATCGGGTTCATGCGGGCGGGGCCGGCTTCCAGCATCAGGACGCGCTGGCCAAGATCGCGCACGAGCCGCATGGCGGTGACGCAGCCCGACGAGCCGCCGCCGACGATGATGGTGTCGTAAGTCATGGCCATTCGAACCCGCCCCATTTGTCTGACGAGTTCGTTGTGTTTCACAACTTTAGCTGAGTTGCAAACGGATTAGACCGTCGGAGGTGCCGCTGCCCCCAGGGTGATCAGCACGATCTCGGGCGGCACGCCGAAGCGCACCGGCAGACCCGTCATGCCAAGGCCACCCGAGACGACGAGGTGGCGATCCCCCTCGACGATATGGCCATAGGCAAAGCGGTTGCCATAGCGCGAGGGCACATGAATGACCCCGACGCCAGGCAGGACCACCTGCCCGCCATGCGTATGGCCGCAGACCGTCAGGGCGACATGATCGGGCACGTCGACGAAGATGTCCGGTTCATGGGCCAGCAGGATCGCCGGGGCGGTGTCGCCCACCTTGGCAAGCGTACCCGGCAGATCGTCCAGGCCGTAATTGCCATCGCCGAGGCCGAGCAGCCAGAAGGGCCGTCCGTCCTTCTCGAGCCGCAGCGCCGCATTCTCCATGACATGGATGCCATGGGCCTTGAAGGCACGGCGGACATTGTCGCCATCATGCCAGCCGATATCGTGATTGCCGAGCACGGCATGCACGCCGAGCGGCGCGCGCAGGATGGAAAGCGCCCTGGCGCATTCGGACATCGGCACGAAGGAACCGACGCCGAAGCGCCCCATGCCGGCCTCGTAGTCACCCGCCAGCAGCACGATGTCGGGTTTGAGGGCATTGGTGGTGTGGGCGATCTGCTCGATGTGGGCCGGGGTCATCCAGGGATTGATGGCATGGATGTCGGCTAGCACGGCAATGCGCAGCGTCGGTCCGCTTCTCCATTGGCGCGGTGCGACTTGGTACTGCGTCGCCAGCAACCGTCGTGGCTCGACCCCGAAGGCGTAGCCGCCGAACAGAAGAGGCGTGGCAAGGCCGGCCTTGAGGAGGAAATTGCGTCTGGAGAGCATGCGGAACCGTGGGGTATTGCAACGAAGGAAACGATCTTCCCGCATCTTTGTGGCGCTGCAGCAGCAACGATATGCAGGAGCGATGGAAAGAAAGCGCATTCGTCGTGCGCGAACCGGGCATAAATCGCTAAACGCCGAACCCGAACACCATCAATCTGTGATCCTTGTAGAGCGCGGGCGCGACATACCAGCCACGCCAACCGCGGGGGCGGAGGAACAAAAGTATAGCGCTTTCCTTTTGAAACAAATCTCTGAATTCACTGGCTTTATTTGTCCTATTTCGATCGTCGTATCGTGACAGGCAGCTCTTCACACTCCAGAACATTTCGGCTAGGACCTCCGACATCGCGTCGAGATCGTTCAGTCTGTTCATCACATCGAACAAGGATGCTTGAGTGAAAATCAGGTTTTCTCCCTGTTGCGGACGTAGCCCTTGATAGTCTGGAGATCGCCGCCTGAAGGGCATGAGGTTGCTTATCCTGTCCTCAGTTTTGAGCCTATCATCGGGATTAACGGACGGCTCCTCCAGAACCTCGAACTCGGCGAAGAAGCATCCGGCGCCGGCGATGAAGGTTAGTGGGCGACCCAATTTGAACATGGCCGGAACCAATGCGCGTACGTCGGCGGGCGTTGGATCGCGGCACAGATAGACACCGGCACAGCACAACATGACAACGATCATGATCCTCGCCTTGAGAGACAGTCTTGTTTCGGCTCGCGTTTTTCGCGTTTTCATCATCGTTCGGGAACCCGCAGCCATTTGCTCGAAGTCAGGTCGACTCCTCCCAACGTGACCATCACGATCTCGGGCGGCACGCCGAAGCGCACAGGCAGGCCGGTCATGCCCAAGCCGCCGGAAACCACCAGATGACGATCGTCCTCGACAATATGGCCATAGGCAAAACGCCTGCCGAAGCGGGAGGGCACGCCTCTCGGACCATAGAAGGGGAAACTGACTTGTCCGCCATGGGTGTGTCCGCAGACCGTCAGGGCAATGCGGCGTTCGTGATCGAGTTGCGGCAGCTCGGCAAAGATGTCGGGTTCATGGGCCAGCAGGATTGCCGGCGAGCCATCGCTCATCTGAGCCAGGGTGCCCGGCAGGTCGTCGAGCCTTCTGCGATGGATACCTCCCCACTGGTCTCCCAGGCCGAGCAGCCAGAATCCGCTCCCTTTCTTCTCCAGCCGGACCGCCTTGTTCTCCATGACGGGAATACCGAAAGCGGCGAAAGCGCGCCGGACATTGTCGCCGCCCCTGCCACGGCGTCCCAGATCGTGATTGCCGAGCACGGCATGCACGCCCAAAGGCGCCCGAAGCAGCGATAGCGCCTCGGCGCAATCCTCCATCGAGACATAGGAGCCGACACCATAGAGCGGCATGCTGGCCTCGTAGTCGCCGGCCAGCAGCACGATATCGGGGTCGAGGGCGTTGGTGGCGCGCGCAATCCGCTCGATGTGGGCAGAGCTCATCCAGGGATTGATGGCGTGGATGTCGGCGAGCACGGCGATCCTGAGGACCGGTGCGGCAGGCCAATTGCCGGGCGAGATTCGGTAGCGTGTCGTCACGAGACGCTGCGGCTCGACGCCGAAGGCGTAGCCGCCGGACAGGAAAGGCGTGGCGAGGCCGGCTTTGAGCAGGAAACGGCGTCTGGACAGCATCGGGATCCACGGGGTTGCGTTGCTTGGCAAGGCAACCCTGCCCCATGGTTATGATGGGATAATCGCCGACAGATGCAGGATTGAAGGAAAGTCGGCGCAATCCCGGCTCGGGCCGGGAATGTCCTCTCGGTCAAAGCCTGAAAAGCCAAGAGGCGGGCCAACGGACCCGCCTCTCGACATATCGATTGTCCGATCGAGGGGAATGACGGCGCGCGCCGTCACTCTGCCGCGATGATGCTCGGCTTGACCTGGCCCGAGCGTTCCTTCTTGACCAGGTCCGCCACCATGAAGGCGACCTCGATGGCCTGCTCGGCATTGAGGCGCGGATCGCAATGGGTGTGGTAGCGATCGGCGAGATCGGCTTCGCTCACGGCGCGGGCGCCGCCGGTGCATTCGGTGACGTTCTTGCCGGTCATCTCCAGATGCAGGCCGCCGGCATAGGTGCCTTCGGCCTGGTGCACGGCAAAGAAGCTCTTGATCTCGCCGGTGATCTGGTCGAACGGCCGGGTCTTGTAGCCGTTCATCGCCTTCACCGTGTTGCCATGCATCGGATCGCAGGACCACACCACCGAACGGCCCTCGCGCTTCACGGCGCGGATGAGTTCGGGCAGATGCTGCTCGACCTTGTCATGGCCAAAGCGGGCGATCAGGGTCAGGCGACCCGGCTCGTTTTCCGGGTTGAGGATGTCGATCAGCTTGATCAGTTCGTCGGGCTTGAGCGAGGGGCCGCATTTCAGGCCGATCGGGTTCTTGACGCCCCGGAAGAACTCGACATGGGCGTGGTCGAGCTGACGCGTGCGGTCGCCGATCCAGACGAAATGGCCCGAGGTCGCATAGGGATCGCCCGAGGTGGAATCGATGCGGGTCATCGCCTGCTCATAGCCGAGCAGCAGGGCCTCGTGGCTGGTGTAGAAATCGGTGATGCGCATCTCCGGATGCAACTCCGGATCGATGCCGCAGGCGCGCATGAAGTCGAGCGTCTCGGTGATGCGCTCGGCCAGAGCCTGATATTTCGAGCTCTGCGGCGAGTCCTTGACGAAGCCGAGCATCCACTGATGCACATGGGCGAGATTGGCATAGCCGCCGCTGGCGAAGGCGCGCAGCAGGTTGAGCGTCGCCGCCGACTGGCGATAGGCTTCGAGCTGGCGCCGCGGATCGGGAATGCGGGCCTCGGCGGTGAATTCGGTGCCGTTGACGATGTCGCCGCGATAGACGGGCAGCTCGATCTCGCCGACTTTCTCGGTGGGCGCCGAGCGTGGCTTGGCGAACTGGCCGGCGATGCGGCCGACCTTCACCACCGGCGAGGACCCGGCGAAGGTGAGCACCACGGCCATCTGCAGGAAGACGCGGAAGAAGTCGCGGATATTGTCGGCGCCATGCTCGGCGAAACTCTCGGCGCAATCGCCCCCTTGCAGCAGGAAGGCCTCTCCGGCGGCAACCTTGGCGAGCTGGCGCTTGAGCTTGCGTGCTTCACCGGCAAAAACGAGCGGCGGGAAGGTCGCGAGCGTCGCCTCGACGTCGTTGAGAGCCTTTTCGTCGGGATAGACGGGCGACTGCTGGATCGGTCTGGAACGCCAGCTCTGCGGTGTCCAACGCTCGGACATGAGTATACTTCCTGTTCTCAGGGCGAACCGGCTATAGCCGCCCTGCACGACTATGATACTTTCACGAGGCCGGCGTTTTCCGGCGAAGGCCGGTTCTATACGCGTCCGGCCAATAGAAAACCAGCGTAAAGCCGTGATTTTCAGTCTCGTTTACGAAATCTTCGAGCAGGTTGGGACCGTTTTGGCCGGATCGCTGGCCTTCAGCCGGCTCCTGGAAACGCGTCGTCGAATGAAGGGGGCGGCTGAATGCCGGATCTTCAATTCTCCCGCCCCGCCAGGATCTTGAGCGCCTTCAAGGTCTCGCGATTGAGCGTACCCTTGGTCTTGCCGCTGTAGAGGCCGCGGTCGACCAGGATCGACTGTACTTCCATGCGGGTATCCAGGCCCCAGGCCCCCCAGTGGTCGGTGAGCTGCTTGAAGCTGTAGTCGTTGCCGGCCGCGAGCGCCCGCATCAACCACAGGGCCGCCGCTTTGCCATCGGCCGGAATGCCGGTGCCATTGGCATAGGCAAAGGCAAGCCCCGCCATGCCGTCGGTGTTGCCGCGATCGGCAGCCAGGCGATAATAGGTGACCGATCTGGCTTCATCCTTGGGCACACCGTCGCCGCTGAGATAGGCATAGGCGATCTTCACCAGCGCATCGTCGTCGCCCTGGTCGGCGGCAGCCTGGAACAGGGCGATCGCTTTGGCGCCATCCTTCGGCACACCCTGCCCGCTCTGATAGGCCAGAGCGAGATTGCGGGCTCCCGCCGGATCGCCCTTGTCGGCCGCCTCCTGGAACTGCCGGGCCGCTTCCGCGAAATCCTGGGTGACGCCCTCGCCATCCCGATAGAGAAAGCCGAGATTGACATTGGCGGCGGCCAGCCCTGCCTCCGCCGCCTTCTTGTAGAGCGCCAGTGCCTCGACCGGATCGACCTTTACGCCGCGCCCGACCTGATATTGATAGGCCAGAGAATTGAGGCAGTCGGCATCGCCCTTGTCGGCGCACAGCTTGAACAGGCGGTTCGCCTCGGCGTCATTGCTCGGAATACCGACACCGTCACGTTCGCGCACCCCGGCCGAAAAGGCCGCGATCAGGCTGCCGAGATCGGCTGCCTTGCGATAGGCTTCGAGAGCGGCCCGATCATTGCCGAGCTTTTCCTGGGCACGCCCGAGCTGGAACTGAAAGCGCGCGACGGCGGGATAGCGGCCGGCGGCCTCCTCGCAGCGTGCCAGGGCCAGCGTACCGTCGAGCGCCTCCATGGCAACGCCATCCACGACTTTCTGGCTGTCCTCGGGACTTGCCGCGAGGCGATCACAGTCCGTAACGGCTTCTTCCGTCTGCGGCTGGACTGGCGCGGCGCGCAAGGGTGGGACATGCCGCCCATGAGGCGGGGTGAGATTGAGCGCCCAAGCCGCGTTCGCCAGCATGACCATGCCAGCGGCGACCGCGCCGAAAATCACCACAGGAGCCCGCATCATGCCCTCCCCGAACCGCCTGCCCTGCCGCCTTCTGATGCGTAGCGGCCGGATATCCAAGCGGGGGAATCGCCGCTATCGCACGGCGCGCACTCTGCAGCCGGGTTGGTAAAGGCCGGCTTAGCGGACGGGCGTGCGCATCGTCACCAATTCTTCGGCCGCGCTTGGATGCAACGGCATCGTGGCATCGAAATCGGCCTTTGTCGCGCCCATCTTGACGCTGATCGCCAACAATTGCGCCATTTCGGCCGCCCCTTCGCCGACGATGTGCACACCAAGTATCTTATCCGTCACCTTGTCGACGACCAGCTTCATGAAGACGCGGTCGCCGCTACCCGACAGGGTGGCCTTCATGGCCCGGAACGAGGTCTGGAAAATGGTGACGCCGCCACCGCATTCGGCGCGCGCTTCTTCCTCGCTCAAGCCGACGGTACCGATTTCCGGGGTCGAGAACACGGCCGTCGGCACCAGGCGATGGTCGGCGAGCCAGGGCTTGTTGCCGAAGACGGTATCGGCAAAGGCATGCCCCTCGCGGATGGCGACGGGGGTGAGATTGATGCGATTGGTGACGTCGCCCACCGCCCAGATCCCGGGCGCCGTGGTGCGCGACTGGTCGTCGACCGCGATGGCGCCGGCAGTGTTGATTTCCACCCCGACCGTTTCGAGACCGAGACCCGCAGTATTGGGCTTGCGCCCCGTCGCCACCATGATCTCGCCGACATGGCGCGTCTGGCCGTTGGTGAGGGTGACCCGCCGCCCGCCGGCCTTGTCCTCCTCGATGTGCTTGAGGTCCGTACGGATCAGGATCTCGATGCCGGCTGCACTCATCGCCTCGGTCAACACCCGGCGAACGTCGTCGTCGAAACCGCGCAGGATCGCCTCCCCGCGATAGACCAGGGTCACCTTCACGCCGAGCCTCTGCAGGAGGCAGGCGAACTCGACTGCGATGTAGCCGCCGCCGACGATGATCATCGTCTCCGGCAGGGCCGGCAGGTCGAAGACTTCGTTGGAGGTGATGGCGAACTCGACGCCCGGCACGTTCGGCTTTACCGGCGCCCCGCCGGTGGCGATCAGGATCCGGCCGGCGGTGAAGCTGCGTCCCCCATCGAGCTGCACGGTGTGCGGGGCGGTGATCACGGCACGACTCGGGAAAGTCGCTACCGACGATTTTTCCAGATTGGCCGAATAAGCCCGTTCCAGCCGGCTAATCTCGGCTTCTTTCGCGGCCACGAGCTTGGGCCAGGAAAATTCGGCCTCGGGCACCGTCCAGCCGAAGCCTGCCGCCTCGCGGAACTCGTCGGCGAAACGGCTGGCCAGCACATAGAGCTTCTTGGGCACGCAGCCACGAATGACACAGGTGCCGCCGACCCGGAACTCCTCGGCGATGGCTACCCGCGCGCCGTGGGAAGCTGCAATACGGGCGGCGCGCACCCCACCGGATCCTGCGCCGATCACGAACAGATCATAGTCGAATTGCGACATGGTACAGCCTGATTTCCGGTGCCCCGAGGGCAAAAAAAGAAGCCTAGGATTCGCCCGTCAACAAACGAATTGGTTTGGCTCAAGCTTTGTCATTGCCGGGCTTGACCCGGCAATCCAGTTCTTCCCCTCCAGGCTCGAGGAGGGCGTCCCTGGATGCCCGGGCATGACAAAGGTCGCGTCAGTTATGTGCGCACAACGCCCTGAACGTAAGAAGCGGGATTGATGCGATCAATCCCGCTTCTTAACAAGTCCGGTATGCGGATTTATTGGGCGGGTTTGGCCGGAGCCTGTGCCTCGGCGGGAGCGTCGGCCGGCGACGGGCCGAGCTTGCCGCCCTTCTTCTCCACCTCTTCGCGTACCCGCTTCATCACGCCGTCCTGCAGGTCCCTCGTCCAGCCCTGCACCACCGGCATCGAGTCGCGCAGGATGATCTGCTGCTGGGTAGCGAGCTTCTTGCCGACCGGGCTCTCGTAGAACGTGATCAGCTGCTTGAGTTCGTCCTCGCTGAAACGCGTGGTGTAGAACTTGGCGAGGCTGTTATCGAGCTCGACCCGCTTCTTCATGAATTCGGGTACCAGCGAGATCGCGGCCTCGTTGATCAGCTGGCTGAGCTCGGGACGCTGGCCCGTATAGATGGTGGTGGCCTGCTGCAGATATTGCGGAATGATGTCGTCGAAACCGACGGTAAGGCCGGAAGCCTTGAGAAACTGCACGGCCGTCGCCAGCTGCTCGGGCGTGGGCTGGGCGGCGTTGCCAGTCGGCACCTCGGCCGTGGGCACCGGCGTGGCATTCTGCGCCGAAGCCGGCAGCGCTGCGGCGCTTGCGAGCAGTCCGGCGACCATGGCGGCGGCCAAGACGCGAACCTGCCCACAAACATGGCGTTGACGAAGCATCATGGAACTCCCATCACAAATCAGGCTGGCCCGATGAAGCGGACTCCCGAAGAGCCGGCGACATAAGCGCCTTTGGCATATCCGAGAAACAGTCCGTGTTCGACGACACCGGGAATGGTGGACAGGCCCGCCGCCAGGGCAGCGGGATCGGGGATCTGTTGAAAGTGGCAATCAAGGATGTGGTGCCCGCCATCCGTGACGAAAACAAGGCCGTCAGGCTGATGACGCAGGCGCAATTCACCGGAAAGTCCGAGTTTCGCGGCAATACGTTCCACCGCTGCCCGGGTCGCACCGAAGCCGAAGGGAATGACCTCCACCGGCAGCGGGAAGCGCCCGAGCACGGGCACGACCTTGGATTCGTCGGCGATCACCAGCATCGAGGCCGCCGCCGCTGCGACGATCTTCTCGCGCAGCAACGCGCCGCCACCGCCCTTGATCAACCCGAGAGCCGGACCGATCTCGTCGGCGCCGTCGACGGCCAGATCGAGTTCGGGCGTCTCGTCGAGTGTGGTCAAGGGAATACCCAGGCCCTTGGCCTGGTCATGGGTGAATTCGGAGGCCGGCACGCAAATGACATCGAGCCCGTCGCGCACCTTCTCGCCCAAAAGGTCGACGAAGTGCTTGGCCGTCGAGCCATGGCCCAGGCCCAGCCTCATGCCGCTTTCGACATGGGCGAGCGCGGCTCGGGCTGCTTCGCGCTTCATGTCGTCAGGGGTCATGGCAACCTTGTGCTGTTCGGGTTATCGGACGATGCGTCCCAAGCGGAGTTCGGTCTTTTACAGATTCCTCCTGATCGCGTCATGGGCGCGATCAGGAGGAATCTGCCTGGGATCAGGCGGCGGTTATAACGGCTTTGCCGCCGATTGCATCAGTTAAGTTTGAGAAGCAAGGGGCTAGACACAAGGAAAATCGGCCTCCCCCCTTAGCCCGGCGAGCCCACCCATGCGCCCATTGCGGCTTCTGCTTATTTCCCCGGCGGCGTGCAGATGACCTGATCCTTCCAGACATAGCACACGCTCATCGTCCCGGTACGCTGTTCCACCCGGAACACCGAACTCTCGCGCTCGTGGCTGGAGGCGATCAGCGTGTAGTCCCCGGGCTCCTGCTT
Source organism: Labrys sp. (in: a-proteobacteria) (assembly GCF_047605565.1). NCBI lineage: Bacteria > Pseudomonadati > Pseudomonadota > Alphaproteobacteria > Hyphomicrobiales > Xanthobacteraceae > Labrys > Labrys sp. (in: a-proteobacteria). The sequence continues at coordinate 151,006 of NZ_JASGFM010000010.1, read as the reverse complement.
GCCGGCCCCTTCACCGGCCGGGAAACAAAGGGTGACGCCGGTATTGTCCTCCTTGACCCCATATTGGCAGGCCCCCACCTCGCCGGTCAGCCGGTCGACCCGATAGATCCGGTTGAGGTCCTTTTGCGGGGCCGCCACGAAGACATAGTCGGCGGCAAGCGCCGGACCGGCGGTAAGAAGGAGGGCTGCAAGGCCTAGCGAACGCTTCATGATGACTGGCTCGTCGTTTCCTCGGCAGAGCGCATTGTCCCGAATGCCTGGGGCGTCGTGTCACACGCCCTGGCGTGATCGAACCCGGTTACATTCGCATGGACGATACGATCCTAGCTCGAATCGTGAATTTTCGAATCTCCGCTTGCCACCCAGACATGGCATTTTCCAGACCAAGCCGGAAAGAACAGCATGATGCAGCCGCGGACGGCGATCTTCGACCTTGATGGAACGCTGGTGGACAGCGCCCCAGACCTGATGGGCACGCTGAACTTCATCCTGGCTCGCGAAGGGCTGCCCGCCTTGCCGCTCGAGAAGGCGCATAGTCTGGTGGGTGCCGGTGCCCGTGCCTTGCTGGAACGCGGCTTTGCCGTGTGTGGCTTGGCGGTCGAGCCAGCCCGCATGGATGTGCTCTTTGGTGATTTCCTCGATCATTATGGCAAACACCTCGCCGACAAGACGGTTGCCTTCGACGGCGTCGAGAAGGCCTTGAAGACATTGAAAGCGCGGGGCTGGATATTGGGCGTATGTACCAACAAGCCGACGGATCTTTCGGTCCGGCTACTGGAAGCCCTGAGGCTGGCCCCCTATTTCAGTGCGATCTGCGGACGCGACGCCTTCGCCTGGTTCAAGCCGGACCCCCGTCACCTCACCCTTTCCATCGAGGCCGCCGGTGGCAATCCCGCCCACGCTATCATGGTGGGTGACAGCAAGACCGACATCGACACGGCCTTGCGCGCCGGGTTGCCGTCGGTCTGCGTGGATTTCGGCTACACCGACATTCCCGCCACGCAGTTGGGGGCAACGCGCGTCATTTCGCATTTCGATCAACTGATTTCTGCGATCGATGCGATTACCGGCTTGACAGCGCAGCCGGCTTTATCCAAATAGGCGCTTCCCTTCGGGGGCGCGTAGCTCAGCGGGAGAGCACTCCCTTCACACGGGAGGGGTCACAGGTTCAATCCCTGTCGCGCCCACCATCCAAACTCCGCAAATTTATCCTCTGATGACCGTATTCGCCGTTCAGTGTTGAGACGCGGTGCGATGGATCAATTTGCGGGTCTGGGGCGATATACATCGTCATCCCATACGGAACTTTCTCCCTGCCCATGCGTTTGATCGAGCGTTTTCGATCAAATGCGTGTTTTCGTTTCATTTCGACAGGAGAGGCCCATGAGATTTCTTATTGCCGCCGCTATCGCCCTGGGCGCCACCTTCGCCCTCGCCACCCCATCCTCGGCCATGCCGGTGTCCCAGCCTGACAATCCTTCGCTGGTGCAGACCGTCAGGGACCGGACCTGCAACGCGCCGTCCCGCACAGCCCGCTGCAAATGGTATGGGATGCCCGGCGTGCATCGCGGGCCGCGCTGGCTGCGTCAACACGGCGGTGAAGGCTACCGGCATCGCCACCATCACCGCCGGCACTATCGCCACCATCGGCGCGCCTGATTTTTCCTGAGAACGCCGGCGAACCATCGCTGGGTGCAAGGCGCGCTTACCGGAATCGCGCCCTGCGCCAACTTTTGGTTCCAGGGCGCTTTTTCCTTCGCCACCACTGCCCTCAGTTCGTGACCGGCTTCAGCCGCGGCTTGGGTTCTGCCATGGCAAGGCCGGCTCCGGCCAACATCACCGCCATGCCGAGAAGGTCGAGCAGGCGCACCTGTTCGCCGAAGCAGATCATGCCGAGCAGTACGGCGATGATGGGAGACACGAACGCATAGGTCCCGGCGCGGGTGGCACCGATCTCCCTGAGAAGCGTCATGTAGATGGTGTAGCCGATCAGCGAGCCGAAGAGCACAAGGAACAGCCACCCCGCCCAGGCTGCCGAACCCCATTGGCCCGCCAAGGCGGGAATTGCTCCGGGCTCGCCGGCAAGCGACAGGGCCAGCAGCAGCAGGCCACCGAAGAGGGTGGTGGTACCGGCCACGAAAGTCGAGGAATAGAGCCGCAGCAAGGGACGCGCGACCACCGAGCCCCAGCCATAGGCCACGGCCGCCCACGACACCGCTGCCGCCCCAGCCAGGCGCAATGCCGCGCTCTCGTCCGCCGCAGCAGACCAGTTTCGAACCGCCGTCGGCCCGAACAGAATGGCCAGCCCTGCCATGCCGAGAAGCAGGGCACCGAAACGCCGCCGGTCGAAACTCTCTTCCCGCAGCCAGAGCGCAAAAGCCATCAGCGCTATCGGCGTCAATGACATTTCGAGCACGGCAGCCGTGCCCGAATCGACATGCGCCACGCCCCAGAACAGTGCCGCGTAACATAGCGTGATCATCAGCAGACTGGTGGCCGCAAGACGCGGCAGGTCCCGCCATGCCATCTGTGGCTGCCCTTCTCGCCAGGCGGCGAACCCCAGCAGCAGCACGCCGGCTGCGATGAAACGCGTTCCGGCGAACAGCAAAGGCGGCACCGCCTCCACGCCGGCCTTGATACCGATCCAGGTGGTTCCCCAGATCACGCAAAGAGCCAGGAACAGCAGTGTGGTGCGGCTAGGCATGCGGAACCTCTGTCGACTTGTTGTAACGGTTATATATCATTATAAGCGTTACAATGCACGCTTGAGTTTGGAGCCCGGGCGCTGGAAAGTGCGAGGATGAGCCAGACCAGGACCATTGCTACCGCCCGCCTCGTCGGCGGACATCCGGCCTTGGATTTCGTCAACACGGTCGACGCCTGGCGCGACCGCTGGGGGCCGGACCTGCTCGTCGCTTATGGCGACCTCGTCACCTGGGCCGAACGGGTCGACCTGATCGATTCGGCCCTTTCGGCCCGCCTGCGGCACCAGGCCGATACCAAGTCTGCCGAGGCGGACGCAGCCCTGACGCGGGCCCGGGCCCTGCGCACGACGTTGAGAAATCTCTTCCTCGCCGAAACCATGGACGAAGCGGGATGCGAGGAGGACGGTGTTCGCCTCAATGCCATGCTGCAGAACGCCAACCATCAGCGCGAACTGCGCCTGGTCGCCGGCTCCTTCGAATGGGGGTGGCGCGAGAGCGATAGTCTCGACGCCATCCTTCATCGCATCGCCTTCGCCGCGGCGGACCTGCTCACCAGTCGCAGTGACCGCCGCAATGTGCGGGAATGCCATGGCATCAATTGCGGCTGGCTCTTCCTCGACACCTCGCGTGGCGGACGCCGCCAATGGTGTTCGGAAGAGGCTTGCGGCACTCATATGCGCGTGCGCCGCTTCCGCGAGAAAGGCGGCTCGGACACCTGACCGCCTGTGGTTTTCAAAATTGCCGCCAATGGGCTGGCCTCGCTGCGCCTCCATGGGTTAAGGGACATGGCAAGCTATTGCCTGCTGCCGCCTGGCACCTCACCAGGCGGCGGGAGGGCAGATGCAAAGAACAAGCATGGAGCGTTTCCTCGAACGCGCCTTGCCTCGAGGGAGCCCGAAGACGCAATGCCTGACCGTGCCGATGCCCGCCGCCAGACTCTCGACGCCATTTTCACGGGGGCGGTCGCCGCGTCCCATCCGGCTACCTTCCTGCCACAGCATCTGCCCGCGCCACCCAGCACAGGGCGTCTGATCCTGCTCGCCGCTGGCAAGGCGGCCGGCAGCATGGCGGAGATCGCCGAAGCCCATTACACCGCCCTCGGCATCCCGGCCGATCGCATCGACGGCGTCGCCGTGGCCCGGCATGGCTATGGCCGCCCGCTCAAGACCCTGCCCATGATCGAGGCCGGCCACCCTGTGCCGGACCAAGGCAGCATCGACGGCGCCGAGCGCGCGCTGGCGCTTGCAACTGCAGCCGGCGAGGATGATCTGGTGCTGGTTCTGCTCTCCGGCGGCGCCTCCGCCAATTGGGTGGCACCCGCCGGTGCACTGACCCTGGACGACAAGCGCGCCATCACCCGCCATCTCCTGCGCTCGGGTGCCGCGATCGGCGAGATCAATGTGCTGCGCAAGCGCCTGTCGCGCATCAAGGGTGGGCGCCTCGCCCAGGCCGCCTATCCCGCGCGCCTGCTCACCCTGGCCGTCTCGGACGTGCCGGGCGATGATCCTGCCGTGATCGGCTCCGGCCCCACCGTGCCCGACCCCGTCAGCAATGCCCAGGCCCTTGCCATTGCCGAGCGCTTCAACACGCCTCTCGGTGCGGCCAGGGCCCTCTTCGAGGATGCCGGCAACGAGACACCCAAGCCGGGCGATGCCGTCTTTGCCAACAGCGAGTTTCGCATCGTCGTCACGCCCGGCGACATGATCGCGGCCGCGACCCGCCTTGCCGAGCAGCATGGCTACGAGCCCGTCGTGCTCGGCGCCAATGTCGAGGGCGAAGCCCGACAGGTCGCCGCCGACCAGGCGCGGCAGGCCCGCGCGCTGAAGGCTGCCGGCCGCCGCGCCGCGCTGATCTCCGGCGGAGAGCTGACGGTGACCATCACCGGCAAGGGACGCGGTGGCCCCAACCAGGAATTCAGCCTGGCCCTGGCCCTCGCCCTCGACGGCGAGACCGGCATCAGCGCGCTCGCCGCCGATACGGATGGCACCGATGGCGGCGGCGGCCTCGCCACCGACCCGGCCGGCGCCATCGTCGACGAGACCACGCTCGCCCGTGCTCGCGCGGCGGGAATCGATCCGGCTGCCTATCTCGCCGACAACGACTCGACCGGTTTCTTCGAAGCCATCGGCGATCTCGTGGCGCCCGGCCCGACCTTCACCAATGTCAACGACCTCCGGGTCATCCTGGTGGACTGAGGCGTTTACGGGAAAGGAAGATGCGGACGGGACGTCCGCATTTTTGAAACATCCGTCCGCCGCCAAGAAGGCTGGCGCGACTCGTAATTTGACCTGAAACTCCTGCTTTGGTGTCGCCGCTAGCGATTCCAGCATTGTTTCAAGGTCATATTTTCGATGTTTGCGCGCTTATTCCGATTTCTCGAAAGCCGCATAGACATATTCGCCGCTTTCGACGAACACGACACGCCGCCCACCGGAGTGTGGCGTTTCATGTGGCATCACCTCAAGCCCGTGAAGGGCTGGCTCGCCGCCATCATGGCGATCGAGCAGGCCTTCAGCGGCGTGGAGGCCGGCATCTATCTGATGGTCGGCTGGTTCGTGGACCTGCTCAACAAGGGCTCGCCGCAGACCCTGCTGCACGACCACGGACTGCTTCTGGCCGGTGCCCTGTTCGTGATTCTGTTCCTGAGGCCGATTCTGTTTTTCGTGACCCAGGCCGTCACCAATCTGATCGTCGTGCCGCCGCTGACCAACCAGATCCGTTGGCGCAACCACATCTACACGCTTGGCCATTCCCTCACCTATTTCCAGAACGACTTTGCCGGGCGCCTGTCGGCACGCGTGATCCAGGCCGGGCAGTCGATCCGCTCGGCGATCATCGCGGTGATCGGCGACCTCTGGTATGCGCTGGTCTTCGCCGGGGTCACCATCGGCTTCTTCGGCTCGGTCGATGCCTGGCTGGTGCTGCCCGTCGTCCTCTGGCTGGCGGCCTATGCTGCACTGCTCTCCTTTTTCGTGCCGCGGGCCCTCAAGCGCTCGGAAGCCAATTCCCTCGGCCGTTCGACCACCACCGGGCGCATCGTCGATTCCTACACCAACATCCTCACCGTGAAGCTGTTCGCCCGCTCCGACCTCGAACGCTCGGCGGTGAAGGAGGCGCTCAAGCGTTGGAACCAAAGCTTCCTGGACCTGATGCGCCTGATCCTCGGCGCCAGTTTCGCGCTGCAGGTGCTCAACAGCCTGCTGCTGGTGGTGATCGCCGGCATGATCCTCCTGCTGTGGAGCCAGGGCAACATGACGGCCGGCGCCGGTGCGGCAGCCCTCACTCTAGTGCTTCGACTGATCCAGCTCTCGGGCTGGCTGATGTATCTGATCCGCGACGTCTTCGAGAATATCGGCGCGGTGCAAGAAAGCATGCTCACCATCGCCAAGCCGCATGACCTGGTCGACGCTCCTGATGCGGCCACGCTTTCGGTGCCGCGCGGGGAAATCGTGTTCGAGCATGTCCGCTTCGGCTATGGCGGAACGCAGCCGGTGTTCACGGATCTTTCGCTTACCATCCACCCCGGCGAGAAGGTCGGCATCGTCGGCCCGTCCGGCGCCGGCAAGTCGACGCTCGTCAACCTGCTGCTGCGTCTCTATGCGATCCAGTCGGGCCGAATCCTGATCGACGGGCAGGACATTGCCGGCGTCAGCCAGGACAGCCTGCGCCGGCAGATCGGTGTGGTGACACAGGACAATTCCCTGCTGCACCGTTCCATCCACGACAACATCGCCTATGGCCGCATGGAAGCGAATCGGGACGCCATCGAGGACGCCGCCCGGCAGGCCGCCGCGCATGACTTCATCGTCACGCTGGGGGATCAGGACGGCCGCGCCGGCTACGAATCGCGCGTGGGCGAGCGCGGCGTGAAGCTCTCGGGCGGACAGCGCCAGCGCATCACCATCGCCCGCGTACTGCTCAAGAATGCCCCGATCCTGGTGCTCGACGAGGCAACCTCCGCCCTCGATTCCGAGGTGGAGGCAACAATCCAGAGCCAGCTTCGCCGCCTGATGCATGACAAGACGGTGCTCGCGATCGCCCATCGCCTCTCGACCATCGCCGAACTCGATCGCCTGATCGTGCTCGATGGCGGCCGTATCGTCGAGCAGGGACGGCATGAGGACCTGATCGAACGCGATGGCCTCTATGCCAGGCTGTGGCGGCGCCAGTCCGGCGGCTTCCTGGCCTTGGAGGATAGTTCGGCCGCTTGAGTAAGCATACAATTTAGTACCTGGGGGTAGGCTCGTGGGTCGAGCGAGATGATAGGGGACCGTAAAGGCTCGACATTTGTGCCCCCTCGCCCCGCTTGCGGGGAGAGGATTGAGGTGAGGGGCTACACAGAACTCACATTGCTCGCGCAGCGCTGCCCCTCATCCTCACCTTCTCCCCGTAAGAACGGGGCGAAGGGGTGGCCAGCGTCGCATTTCTTGGCCAGAATTAGCAGTCTATGAGCGAGATGCCTTGTGCTTCACTCCCGCACGCCACCGCAGCTCAAAATCAGCCGCCTTAGCGCTCGCGGGAAGGTGAACCAGGATGCCGCCCTCCTCCGTGGTTGCGACCGCCTCGCCGTCGAGGCTCGCCCGGGGCTTCATGCCGGCATGGAGATGCGGGAAGCGCAGGAAGCATGCCCGCTCGAGCGGCGGCAGCCGCAATGACAGCATGCCGTCCATCATCGAAAGCTGGGAGATCCGGCCGGCGACATCGGTGTCCAGCACAGTGCGCTCGCCCTGGATCAGACTCAGGCGGCCCTGTGAAATGGCGAGGCGGACTGGCCCCAGTGGGCTTGCGAAGGGTCCCAACTCGCCCTCCCCGCCCGGATTGGCGATTTCCCAGCCATGCCAGGGCGTGACATCGGTCGCGGCGGCAATACCGAGCTTCGCCATCAACGCCCCCCAGCTGTAGAAGCGCTCGGTGTCGGGCTGGTCGAGCGGTTCGCCCGTCTCGGCATTGTAGTTTTCCGGGCAGATGCGGCGGCTTTCCCAGGCGGAACGAAACAGCGCAAAGCTATGCTGGGCCAAGACCGAAGCCCTCTCGTCCAGCCCGTAGCGGTGCAGCCCCTGATAGACGAGGTAGTTGAAGGGCGGCCAGATCCGGCCGCGCCAATAGGAATTGTCGCCGAAGGCGGGATCCGCACGGCTGACGCCGGGAATGACCGGATCGCCGCCGAAGGTCGAGGGATCGTCGAGATGCTCGCAGAGCCGGTCGGCCTGCCCAAGCGTCGCGGCACCAGCCAGCAGCGGATAGAAACTCGTCGGTGCCAGGCTCTTCACGAAGCCGCCGCCGCGCCGGCGATTGGCGAAGATGCCGCGATCGCCGTCCCATAAAGTCTCGCGAATGAGGTCTTTCGTGGCCTCGGAACGAACGGCATGGGCGGCCGCCTCCTCCTCGAGCCCCAGCTCCGCTGCCATCAAGGCGAGCATCTCGGCATCAAGGGCCAGCAGGCTGTTGAGGCCGACATCCCAGAGATCGAGCGTGCGCGTCGCCTTGTCGTAGCGGGCCTCGTCGTGGACCGGCGAATTGTCCATCGCCGATTCATTGCGCGCCCCGAAATGAGTGCCCTTGTAGAGCCCCTCGCCCACATCCGAGGTGCCGAAGGAGGCAAGCCCCGTCCCGCCCGGATCGCGTTCGCGCCACCACCAGGCATGGTTGCGCGCCAGCGTGGCATAGGCGCCCTCGATGAGGTCGCGGGCGCGATGGCGCAGATAGAGCTGCCAGACCACGAAGCCACCGATGGGGCTCTGGCTGCGATCGACCCAGGCATCGCTGGCCGTCAGCAGGCAGGGCAGGTTGCCCTGCGGCGTCGCGCCCGAAAACACGGCGGCGAGATTGTCGCGCGCGAGGCCGGCATCGAGCTCGCCGGCCATCAGGGCGGCATAGAACTGGTCATTCAGCCAGACGCCGAAGCCGCCGAACTTCCCGAGGTCCCAATTGCGGCTGATGGCGGTGTAGGGGCGCTGGTTGATGGCGTCCCATACCGTGTTCCAGGCGACGACGTCGCGCAGCGCCGCCAAAGCGGCGGCGGGCTCGCCAACCGGTTGAGGCGGCACTATTTCGGGCTGCGCCAGCAGGGCCCGTGCCTGGGCGATCGCGAGATCCTGCCTGTCGGCCATCGCGAGCGTGAAGCGATTGTCGCGCATCATTTCCAGGTTGAAGCGCAGCACGAGGACGGGCGCTGCCCCGGCCCGGGAGCGGGTATGGAAATAGCCGTGCGTTTCGTAGTCCTGCACCGCATCGGCGAGACTAGCATGTCCAGTCACCTGGACAGGCGGCTCCTCGCTGACGAGCGCCGCGAAGCGATGCCCGACACGGATGACGGCAGCGCCCTGCGTTTCGTCGAAACGAACTTCCTCACCGCTGTCCGACGACAGGCAGAGATTGATCCAGAAGCGCAAACCCCATTCGCCGGCCTTGGCCGTCTGCCAGCTGCCGGTGAGGCTGAATGGATCGGGCTTGGCGTAACGCCAGTCGAGAGTCGTTCCGGCGTGGGAGAGTTGGAGCTCCACCAGCGAGGCATCGAGGGCGTGCCGCCCCAGCGTGACGGCATCGCCCGGTTCGAACAGGCAGGCCTTGCCCGTGCTGGCTGCGAAGGCAAGCGGCGTGAGCCGAAGGCCGAGCGGCAGGAACACCATCTCCGCCGGCCGCGACGACCAGCTGTTCCAGGCGCGTTCGAGCGGAATATTGACGCTAACCGGCATTATCAGGCCTGCAACAGAACGGTGTTGGCCGGCGACCAGGCCAGCGTGATGGCCTGCCCGGGCGATACCGCCGAGACCTCCCGGTTCTGCGACAGGACCTTGATGTCACTGCCATCAGGCCCTTCGGCGATGAAGGTCGAGACCGCACCGGCATAGATGATCTCGCGTATCCGCGTGGCGAAGACATTATCGCTGCCGGGGCTTTCTCCCGGCGCCAGAAGCCGCATCTTCTCGGGCCGCACCGCCGCCGTGACCTTGCTGCCGGAGCCCGGCAGCCCATCGCTCGTATGGATGACGCCGCCGTCGATCGCGATGCCGTCGCCGGCAACCGTGCCCTCGAAGAAATTGGCGTCTCCCAGGAAGGAGGCAGCAAAACGGGTGCGCGGGCGCTCATAGATATCGAGCGGCGCGCCCTCCTGCACGATGCGCCCGCCATCGAGGATGGCCACCGTGTCGGACAGGGTCAGCGCCTCCTCCTGGTCATGGGTGACGAAAATGGTGGTGAGCCCGCTCTCGCGCTGGATGCGGCGCAGTTCGATCTGCATGTCCTGGCGCAGGCGCCGGTCGAGTGCAGACAGGGGTTCGTCCAGGAGCAGAACCCTCGGCTTGGTCACGATGGCACGCGCCAATGCCACGCGCTGCTGCTGCCCGCCGGAAAGCTGCTTGGGCTTGCGCTGCTCGAAGCCGGTGAGATGCACCATCTCCAGCACCCGGGCCACCTCCTTGCGCGCGGCCTCGCCCCGGATGCCCTGGCGATTGAGCCCGAAGATGACATTGTCGAAAACGCTCATATGCGGGAACAGCGCATAGGATTGGAACACCATGCCGACCTTGCGCTGCCACAGGGCCACCCCCGTGACGTCGTCGCCGCCGAACAGGATGCGCCCCTCATCCGGATCGACGAAGCCGCCGATGATGCGCAGCAGCGTGGTCTTGCCGGAGCCCGAGGGGCCGAGCAGGCTGGTGAACTCGCCCGCCTTGAAGGCGGTGCTCACCTTGTCGAGCACCCGCAAGGATCCGTAGCCCTTGCTGATCGAAGCGACTTCAACGCCGATCACGACTGCCTCCCAGATTAGACAATTGGGCGAAGATCAGCACGAGAACGGCCGAGACGCCGAGGAAGATGGCGGAGATCGCATTGATCTCCGGCGTGAAGCCCTTGCGGATCGAGGTGTAGATCTCGACCGGCAGGGTGGAGACGCCCGGCGTCGCCAGAAAGTAGGAGACCACGAACTGGTCGAGCGAAACCGCGAAGGCGAACAGCAGGGCTGCGATGATGCTCGGTGCCAGCAAGGGCAGCGTCACCGCAAAGAAGGCATGGATTGGCGTCGAGCCCAGGCTCATCGCCGCCTCCTCGAGATCGGCCCGCAATGTCTGCATGCCGGTGCCGACGATCAGCACGACATAGGGGATGCCCAAAGCGACATGGCCGATCAGCATGGCATGCAGGCCGCGCCCGATGCCCGTCCAGAAGAAGAACACCAGCATGGCGGTGCCGGTGATCAGCCAGGGAATGGCGATCGGCGGCAGCAGCAGCACCTTGAGCAGCGACTGCCCCCGGAAGGTGCGGCGGTTGAGGGCAAGCGAGGCCAGGGTACCGACAGCCGTCGCGATGACCGAAGTCGCCAACGCGATCATCAGGCTGTTGTAGGTGGCCGAGAGCAGCGGCCCGTTCTCGGCGAGGACGCCGAACCAGTGGAAGGTCGGCTCGATCGGCAGGGTGTAGAGGGGTGAGGCGTTGAAGGCCATCGCCACCATCACCGCGATGGGCAGATAGAGGAAGACCAGGGTGGCGGCGAGGAAGGTGCGCCCGAGTGCAATCATGGCGCCCTCCTACGGCGTCGCGGCGCGGCCGGACAGCACGCGCGAGGAGACGGCGAAGATCGCGAGCACCACCGCCAGCATGGTGAAGGACAGGGCCGCGCCCAGCGGCCAGTTGAAAGCCGCGGTGAACTGGTCCTCGATCACGGTGCCCATGGTGACGCCGATGCGTCCGCCCAGGATACGGGGCTCCATGAAGCTGCCGATCACCGGCACGAAGATCAGGATCGATCCGGAAATCAGGCCGGGCATGCAGAGCGGCAGCAGGATCTTCCAGAACACCACCGGCGTGCGGGCACCGAGACTGCGGGCCGCCTCGATGGTCGAATCCTCGATCGCCGTGGCGGAGAGGTAGCAGGTCAGGATCATATAGGGCAGGTAGGCATGGACCAGGCCGATGATGATGGCCGGGAAGCTGTAGAGCAGCGACACCGACGGCGCGGCCGGCACGAGCCAGTGCAGGGCATAATCGAGAATGCCGCCTTCCCTCAGCACCATGGTCCAGGAGAACACGCGCACGAGGCCGTTGGTCCAGAAGGGCAGGATGATCAGGAGGAACAGGATGTGCCTGGAGCGCCCGGCGGTCGCACGCGCCAGGGCGATCGCGGCGGGAAGGCCGATCAGCGCGCACAGGCCCGTGGTCCACAGCCCGATCTGGATCGAGGTCCAGGCGACGTTGAACAGATAGGGCCGCTTGATGAAGGCGAGGTAGTTGTCGACGGTGTAGACCAGTGCCCGCCCCGGAACCGGCGAGCTCTTCAGGAAGCTGAAGAACAGCATGGCGCAAAGCGGCAGGAAGACGGCCAGCAGCAGCCAGCCATAGGCCGGCGTCAACAGGGCCGCCGTGGTCCAGCCCTGCCCCAGGCGCCTGCGGGGGCCTGCCTTGCCGCCATCGGCTTTCGACACGATCTCCACCTGTGCTTCCCCTTTCGGTCATCCCCGGCCCGGCGCAGCACGCAGTGCCGCGCCACAGATTCGGGATCGCAAGCAGAACGATGTTTGTTTCAGCACGACCTTTGTCATTGCCGGGCTTGACCCGGCAATCCAGTCTACCCTCCCACGCCGGAAGGGCCGGAGATCTGGATGCCCGGGTCAAGCCCGGGCATGACAACGGTCAGCGCCATCGGCCCTATTTGGCGTAGAAGGCCTTCACTTCTTCCCACAGGTCGTTGAAGGCCTGGCGGCGATCATCCGGCAGGGCCGCCATGAAGGTGAGCTTCGGCAGGTAGTCAGCTTTGTGGATCTGCCGGTTGAGATCATCGGCCGGCAGCTTGTTCATGGCTCCCTCATTGGCGGAAGCCGGTGCGCCCGCTTCCTTCGCCCAGGTCAGGTAGAAGGTGGGATCGATCATGTAGTTGAGGAATTTGAGCGCATCCTCTTTCTTGGTGCTCGACGTCGGCACCGCCAGGCTGTCGAGCCAGCCGATCGCACCTTCCTTGGGCACGATGAATTCCACCGGCAATTTGTGCTGGCGGATGGAGCGCACCGCCGCGCCGGACCAGTAGACGGAGATGTCGAAGGAATTGGCGGCGAAGGCCTTGTTCCATTCGTCCTCGCTGGACCACATCAGCTTGACGTTCGGCTTCATCGCCTTGAGCACCTCAGTGATCTTGGCGAGGTCCTTGGGATCGTTGGCATCCTGGCCGGTCAGCAGGGCGCCGATGCCGACCGAGGTGACCGCATCGTCGAACAAGGCCAGCTTGCCGGCATATTTGGGGTCGGAGAAGATCGTCCAGCTGTCGGCGCTGATGCCCTGGCGCACAGCGAGGGAATTCATGCCCCAGAGCCAGGCCAGACCATAGGTCTTGCCGTCGGCCTTGAGATTGGCGTGATCCTTCAGCGCCGGCGCCAGGTCCTTGGCATTGGCGATGGTGGCGAGATCGACCGGGTCGATCAGGCCCTCGGCCTGGGCCTGCTGGGTGCGGGCGCTGTTGATCAGCACCACGTCATAGGCACCCGGATTGGTGCGCAGCTTGGTCAGCATCTCCGGTTCGGAGTTGAAATAGTCATGCTTGACCGTGATGCCGGTCTGCTCGGCGAAAGCCTTGAGCGCGAAGGCCTCGTCGGTGCCGTAGCCCTTCCAGTTGAGCACGGTGATTTCCTTGGCCTGGGCGGAACCCGGGCGCGCCCACAAGCCGGCGACGGCCGCGGCTCCCAGGGCGGTAAAATGGCGGCGCGTGATCCGATATGTCATCTTTCCAATTCCCTTCGTCGATGGCGACATGCTGCTCTCGATTTTCTTATCATTGGTTGGGCGTTCGTGCCTGCGGGGGCATCCACCCTATCTTGTTGTTGTCCTCTCGGTCTCCTGTTCGGCCAGGAAGGCGTTCAGTTCGTCCGTATGGGGCGCGGTTGCCGGCCCCTTGCGGGTGACGGCAAGGGCAGCGGCGGCATTGGCGCGCTTCGCGGCCTCGGCTGCGGGATAGCCGGCCGCGAGCGCGGCGAGGAACACGCCGGTATGGGCGTCTCCCGCTCCGGTGGCGTCGACCATGCGTACGGACGGTGCCGGAACCTGCAGGCCGGTCTCCCCGATGTCGCCGCCGAGCAGGAAACACCCGGCGGGGCCATCCCTCAGGATCACCAACGCGCCCGGCGACAGGCGATCGCGCACCCGCCTCGCCGCCTCCGTCCTATCGTCGCTTCCGGTGAGCAGACCGGCCTCGCGCCGGTTCAGGGTCAAGATATCGGCCCGTGCCAGCACCGCGGCGATGATGTCGGCTGGAATATCGGCGACCAGGGGACCGGGATCGATCATCACGGTGACGCTCACCGGCAAGCCGCCGATCCAATCGGCGATCACGGGGCCGAGCTGCGGGTAGCAGAGATCATAGCCCGAAGCGAACAGGGCGTCGGCTGGACCCAGTTGCAGGGCGGAGAGCGGTTCTTGCCCCGGCCTCGCCTCGACGCCGGGGCTGGTGACGAAGGTGCGCTCGCCGTCAGGCTCGACCATCACGATGCAAAAGCCGCTGTCGCCGTCCATGCTTGCCGGCATCAGCGCTTCGATGCCTTCGGCCGTCAGTTCGGCACGGATACGCTCGCCATAGGGCCCCTTGCCGTGCTGGCCGGCAAAGGCGGCCTTGAGGCCGTTGCGGGCAGCCGCCGTGAGGATGTTGAAGCCGCCTCCCGCACTGATCGTCGCCTCGGACCCCAGCACGTCACCACCGCGTTGCGGCAAGCGGGGCACGTCGAGGCGGACATCGGCCAGGATGCTGCCCACGGACAGGAGACGAGTGAGAGGCGGCCTGGTGCTCATGCCGTCGCGGGCCCTTTCCCAGTGGGCGGCAGGATCGATGCCCTGCCTCGCAGCGCCAGCAGGCGATCCGCCAGGCCGACAAGATCGAGATCCGGATTGGCGGCTTCCAGGGCAGAGATCACCGGGGCCGGAAAGCCTTCGACGCCGTGGCAGGCGCCGGCGACTGCGCCGGCGATGGCGGCGACGGTATCGCAATCGCCACCCAGGCTCGCCGAAAGGCGGCAGATGCGCCAAGGATCTTCGGGCGCCAGCGAGATGATGGCCATCGCCGCGGGCACGGCCTCCTGCGTGGCGACGCCGGTTCCGACGATGTCATAGATGAGTTCGAGGGCCTCGGCTTCGCCTTTGCCCCGCACCAGCTCGATCGCCCAGCGGATCCGCGCGGCGATATCGCCGCCGGCGAAATAGAAGCCGCGTTTCGCCCCATGCCGTGCACCTTCCACGGCGGCCTGCAGCGCCTCGTCGATGCTTGCGCCGTCGACAGCCGCGCTGACGGCGGCGGCAACGGCCGAGGCGCCGGCAAGGCCGATCGTGGTGTTGTGGGTGACATGGCCGGATTGGAAGACCGCATCGACCAGCGCCTCGACGGGACGCGCGGGGAAGACGATGCCGACCGGGGCAACGCGCATGGCCGCACCATTGGTCGCGCCGGTGCGCCCGGTCTCATCCGTCGGCATGCCTTCGGCGATCAGTGTCAGCGCCTTGCGGGTGGAGGGGCCGAGGAGATCGGCAGAGCCCGCCGCGATCATGCGGGTTTCCCAGGCCAGAAGTTCGTCGGCGAAACGCCTGGGATCGACATAGCCTTTACCCTCGACCAGGAGTTCGCCGAGGATGACGGCCTGGTCGGTATCGTCGGTCACCCGACCCGCCGGCATGCCGCGGCTGATCGGGTTGTCGTCGGGCGCCGGTTCGAAGCGCTCGAGGATGCCGTAGCGTGCCGAGACGACGGAGCGCGGCATATATTGCGTGGGCATACCCAGGGCATCGCCGATCGCCAGGCCGACCAGCGCCCCCCGAGCACGGCTTTGAGCGGAAACAGCCATGGTTGCCCTTTCGAGAAAGCGCCGAAAATTCATTTGTGTACAAACGATCTTCCCGTGCAATTCGCCCCCTGTCAAGAGGCATCCCGCCGGGTAGTCGGATACTGCTTTCTCGACACCGATTCCGGATCGGCGTCAAAGGAAAAGCCGGGATTTCTCCCGGCCTTCTGCTTGTTTGAACACTGGGCGACAATCCGATTCGGGAAAGACGCCTACAGCGTTGATGCGGTTCACATAAGTGCCTTCGAGATTGCACAACCTTTGTCATTGCCGGGCTTGACCCGGCAATCCAGCTTCCTGGTCGGCAACACGCGGCTCCTGGATAGCCGGGTCAAGCCCGGCTATGACAAAATAGGGCGTTTTCTCCCCCACGTGAACTGCTTTGGCTTACAGCCTTGATCCTTCGTCAGAAATCGAACTTGTCGATGTTCTCTTTCGTGAAGACGAAGGGCGAGCCAAGCAGCACTTCCGAGCCGTTGATCACATTGAGCTCGCCGAGCTTGCCGGCCTTGACTTTGGTGTCGCCGGGCTTGAGCGAACCATCGGCCGTGGCGCGCAGGACCTGCATGGCGGCATAGCCGAGATCGACGGGGTTCCACAGCACCACGGATTTCACGCAATCCTTGGCGACATAGGGCTTCATGGCATTGGGCGTGGCCAGCCCGATCACCGCCACTTTGCCGCACTGGCCGGCCTGGGTCACCGCCTCGGCCGAAGCGGGCGTGGCGACGCTGGTCATGCCGAAGATGCCCTTGAGATCGGAGCCATATTTGTTGATCAGCGTGGTCGCCTGCGAGAAGGACAGCGCATTGTCTTCCTGCGCTTCCACCGTCTCCAGGAGCTTCAGCTTGGGATGGCACTTGGCGGCATAGGCTGCCATCTCGGCGATCCAGCGGGCCTGGTTGGGCGTGGTGAAGGTCGAGGTGACGATGGCAACGCCCGCGTCCTCGCCGCTCTCCTTGACCATGTTGTCGACCATGGCCTTGGCGATGCCGTTGAACTCGGCCTGGTTGACGAACCACTGCCGGGAATCCGGGGTGGAATTGGCGTCATAGCCGACGACGTTGATGCCCTTGGACAGCGCCTTCTTCAGCACGGGCGCGATCGCGACCGGGTCGTTGGCGGCATAGAGAATGCCGTCGACGCCGGAGGTGATGTAGTTGTCGATGAAGGTGATCTGCTCGTCGATATTGGCCTTGGTCGGGCCGTCGGTCTTGGCATCGACATTGCCGAGTTCCTTGGCCGCATCGGCGATGCCCTTGGAGGTGGCGTTGAAATAGCCGATGCCGATGAGCTTGGGCACGTCGACCACCTTGATCGGCTTGCCCTTGCGGTCGGGTGCGCCGGTGACGGCACCGCCGTCATAGGGCTTGCTCGTCGCGCTGGCCGGCGTGGCATCGCAGGCGAGCGGATTGGTGGGCAGGTCGTCGCCGCCGGTCCAGGCCGAGGCGGCATGCGCCAGGCCCACCAGGGACACGCTCAAAGCGAGAGCCAGGGATATACGGATCATGGTCTTCCTCCACAGTTCGCCGGTCTTGTACCGGCTGCCATTGCCGTCCTCGCCGCCGGAGAAACCGATTCCGGAACGAGAGCCAGATCGTTGAAATTGAACGCCTTACGCTAAAACATCCTCTTCGAGCGGGAGCACTGCCCCCGCCGAAAGATCTTCGTCATGCCGGCCGCTTGCGACCGGCGATGCGGCTCAGCAGGGGAACCAGGTTGCTGAGCAGCACGGTGAGGATCAGGGCCGTACCGATCAGGATGATGGTGCTGTCACCCTTGTAGCCCTGCAGCAGCAGGCCGTTCTTCAGCGCCTGCATCAGAGCAAGGCCGAGCACCGTGCCGATGATGGTGCCGCGCCCGCCGAAGATGCTGGTGCCCCCCAGCACCACCGCCGTGATGGCATCAAGCTCCCAGCCCGACCCCATGTCCGAGCGCGTGGTGGTGACGCGGGAGACGAAAATCACGCCGGCCAGCGAAGCACACAGGCCCGAGGCGCCGTAGATCAGGATCTTGGTGCGGTCGACCGCAAGGCCGGAAAAGCGCGCGGCAATCTCGTTGGAGCCGATCGCATAGGTAGCACGGCCAAACACGGTCAGGCCAAGCACGCAGGCCGCCACGATCGCCGCCAGCACGAGCAGCCAGACCTGCACCGGCACGTCGAGCACCTGCCCCTGCCCCAGCACCAGGAACCAGTCGGGATAGCCGCGCACGGACCGGGCCTGGCTGATGCCCTCCGCCAGGCCGCGATAGAGGGCGAGCGTGGCCAGGGTGGCAATCAGGGGCGGCACCTTGAAGCGGGTGATGATCAGCCCATTGACGACGCCGCACAACGTGCCGAGCGCCAGAGCCAGCACGATGGCGACCGGCAGCGGCAGGCCGAGATTCTGCCAGAGCACGCCGAGCACGATGGCGACCACGCCGACGATCGAGCCGACGGAGAGGTCGATGCCGCCGGTGACGATGACGAAGGTCATCGCCAAGGCAATCAGGCCGATCTCCGTCATCAGCCGGGCCTGGTTGAGGAGGTTGTCGACGGTGAGGAACCTGTCGGACGATTGCGCCAGGAAGACGAGCACGACCACCAGCAGTAAAGCCAGGATGGCCTCGTGGCGGAGCAGAAGGGAGCGCCAGTTCATCATGCCCTCCCCTCAAACCATGCGATGGCGGCGGACCATGTCCGCCAGCACCGTGACGAGGATGAGTACGCCGACGATCGCCTGCTTCCAGAACACCAGCACGTTGGAATAGGGCATGAAGGTCAAAGCCGAGGTGATGGTGGCGAACAGCATCGCCGCCAGGGTCGAGCCGATCACCGTGCCGGTGCCGCCGAGGATGGAGACGCCGCCGATCACGGCGGCGGTGATGACGGTGAGCTCGAGACCGGGCGGCACGGTCGACTGGATCACCTGCAGCTGCGTGGCGAAGAGCAGTGCCGCCAGACCCGCGAAGAAGCCGTGAATGGCGAAGACGGCAACCGTCACGGGCTTGGCCGGAATGCCGGCTGCGCGGGCAGCCTCCGGATTGCCGCCGACCGCATAGATCGAACGCCCGAAGGCCGAATAGCGCATCCAGAAGGCGACGGCCGCCGTCAGCACCACCATGATGACGATGGGCGAGCGCACGCCGAACCAGCTCATCTGCGCGATCAGGAAGTCGGGCGGCAGATTGTTGATCCAGTTGCCGCTGGTCGCCAGGATCAGCCCGCCCTTGAGGATCGAGAGCATGCCGAGCGTGACCACGATGGAAGGGATGCTGGCATAGGCGACCAGCAGGCCGACAAAGGCATTGATGGCGATGCCCACCAGCACCGGCACCAGCCAGGCGATCCAGACGGGATAGCCCTTGGTCGCCAGCGTGCCGGCGATGGTGGCGAGCACGCCGATCAACGAGCCGATGGAAACGTCGATATGGCCGGATATGATCACCATCGCCATGCCGATGGCGGCCACGGCGATATAGGCATTGCCGGCGAAGATGGCGTTCAGGTTGCTGGCGCCAAGAAAGCGCGGATTGTAGAGGCCGATGGCTGCGATCAGCACGACGAGCGTGCCGAGCACCACCATCTCCTGTCCGAGCCCGCCAAAGAGGCGCGCCAGGGGGCTACGCGAGGGCACGAGGGCGGAAGAGGATGCAGTTTCGCCCATCAGGCGGCTCCCTGCAGGGGTTGGGCATTGGTCATGGCGGCGCCGACGGCATCGGGCGTCGCCCGGGCACGGTCGAATTCGGCAACGATGCGCCCGCCATTGATGACGAGGACGCGATCGCTCATGCCGAGCACCTCCGGCAGTTCGCTCGATATCATCAGGATGGCGACGCCCTGCTGCACCAGCCGCCCCATCAGCGCATAGATCTCGGCCTTGGCGCCGACATCGATGCCACGGGTCGGCTCGTCCATGATCAGGATACGCGGATTGGCCTCCAGCCACTTGGCCAGCACGACCTTCTGCTGGTTGCCGCCGGAGAGCTGGCCGACGACCTGCTCGGGGCCGCGGGTGCGGATGCCCAGGCGCTTGATCGCCTCCACCGAGCGGCGGATTTCATCGCCGAAGCGGATGGCGAAACCGTTCGACATCTTGTCGAGTACCGCCATCGAGACGTTCTCCCGGATGGTCATCGGCCGCACCAGGCCCTGGGAGCCGCGATCCTCGGGCACATAGGCGATACCAAGGTCGCGCGCCTTGCGCGGGCCGTCGATCACCACCTTGCTACCATCGACCAGAATCTCGCCGGTGCCGGCCGGTGTGATGCCGAAGATGGTCAGCGCCAGTTCCGTGCGCCCTGAGCCGATCAGGCCGGCGAGGCCCAGGATCTCGCCGGCCCTGAGGCTCAGCGAGACGTTCTTCACCTTGCGGCCGTAGCTGACGTCGCGCAGTTCGAGCGCGACCTCGCCGAGCGTTGCCTCCACCTTCGGGAAGAGCTGCTCGATCGAGCGGCCGACCATCATCGAGACGAGCGAGGCCTCGGTCACCTCGGAAATGTCGCGCGTGCCGATATAGCTGCCGTCGCGCAGCACCGTGACCCTATCCGCCAGCTCGAAGATCTCGGGCATGCGGTGGGAGACGTAGATGATGGCGACACCGCGCTCGCGCAGCTTCTTGACCACGCTCATCAGGCGGCGCACATCCGCCTCGACCAAAGCGGCCGTCGGCTCATCCATGATCAGCAGGCGGGCATCCTGCGACAGCGCCTTGGCGATCTCGACCCGCTGGCGATTGGCCACGGAGAGGGTGCCGACCTTGGCATCCACGTCGAGATCATGGCTGTCGAGGGAATCCAGGAGCTGCCGTGCCCTGAGGCGCATCGCGCTCCAATCGAGCCCGCCCCACTTTTGACGGGGGGCATTGCCCAGAAAAATGTTCTCCGCCACTGTCAGTTCCGGGAACAGCAGCAGTTCCTGATAGACGGTGGCGACACCATGGCGGCGCGCGTGGCGCGGAGAGGTGAAGCGGACAATCTCGCCGCCGACCGTCAGCGTGCCCGTATCCGGCTGGTGCACGCCGGCAATCACCTTGATCAGGGTCGACTTGCCGGCGCCGTTCTCGCCGAGCAGGGCATGGACCTCGCCCGGGCGCACGTCGAAATTGACGTCGCGCAGCACCTTCACCCCGGAAAAGGATTTGGAGATGTCGCGGAGGCTGACGACGGCTGTCATGGCGCCCTCCGAACGACGGCCGCCCTGGAGCGACCCAGGCGTGATCGAAAGGCTTGCCCGGTGGTGATCGCCATCCGGCCGACCCACGTCTCCCCCATGTCAGCGCCTTTCCTCACGCTTTTTTGTAAGACATATCGCCCAACTAGATCAAAAATCATCTTTCAGCAAGCGGGATACGGCATCATGTGCAATAATTAACTCATGCATGATCTAGAATCGTCACTCTCGCAATAGCCGGATTTCAGAGAGAGACTAGCATTATCCGTTATATTTCAATATTTAGAGGCACCTCGGCAACGGGGCGGCGCCGCCTGGCGTCGCCAACACATGCAAAGGCCTGAGCGCCAATTCGATTGATCTTAATCACAAAGACCAGGACGCGGTCACGTCAGACCGCATCGGGCGAGAGAGCAACGATCCGGATCGTGATGCCGGCATTCTCGAGCATCTTGGCATCCCTATCCGACAAGCCATCATCGGTGATAAGCACGCCCACCCGGGAAAGCGGCAAGGCGACGCTGCGCGCACGGATGGCAAATTTCCGGCTGTCCGCCAGCACGACGACCTGATCGGCATTGGCGCTGAGATCGATGATGGTGCGCACCAGCAGGGGGTGGGATTCCAATAGCCCATCCCGTCCGATGCCCTGGGCACCGAGAAAGAACTTCGATGCATAGAACGGCGGCGCCGGCGCTGTGGGATGGATGATGCCGGGCTCGCGGTGCAATTCGCCTCCCGCAACCGTCAGGCTGCAGCTGCCGCGGTCGCTGAGAAAGGCGATCAGGGGCATGGAATTGGTATAGAGGCGCACATTGCGATGCGCGAGCTTCGCGCCGAGATAGAAACAGGTGGAGCCACCATGGATGATGACGGAATCGCCATCGCGCACCAGCGTCGCCGCTTCCTCCGCGATCGCCTGCTTGGCTTCCACGGCGAGATCGCGATTTTCGTCATAGGGCTTGGCCGCATGACGACCGGGCGCGGCCGACCCGTCGAGCGCCGCGATGCCGCCATAGACCTTCTGGGCCTTGCCGGACTGGTCGAGCTTGTCGATATCCCGGCGGATGGTGGCAGCCGACACGCCCAATTGCCCCTGCAGGTCACGCACAGTGAGGAAGGGACGCTTGCCCAGAACCTCGATGATCCGGTTCTGACGGTTCAGTTCGCTCAAGGTTCGCTCCCATCGGACGTTTCGTGAGCAAACTAGATCATGGCGAGCGTCGCTTCAATCGATCTTCCTCATGCCTTCCTGCACCATCTCGGCGTGAACGAGGTAGCGCAGGGGGCCGCTGGTGACGGTGTTGAACGGCCAGCAGGTCGCCAGCACGAGATGGCGCCCGGGCGCGGCGGGGTCGATGCCGGAGTTGTCCCAGCGGCGTATGTCGTGGCCGGTGACACGATAGCGAGCCGTGATGCCTTCGCGGTTGGTGATCTTGATCTCGTCGCCAAGCCGCATTTCGCCGAGGAAGGCGAAATGGGTATCGCGATGGGCGGCATAGACGGCGGTGCCCTCCTCCCCGGCCGCCGGCGTACCGGCGACATGAGCCGGCCCGAACGCCAAGGCCTGTCCGCTTGCTCCCTCCAATGCCACCGCGCTCTTGCCGAGGCGAGGTACCTCGATGCGGGCGGCCGGATAGGTATCCAGCCAGGACCAGGGCTTGACGATGGTTCCGCTGGCCACCGACTGGTCGAAGGCCCTGTCGAGCAGGATCTGGGCCAGGAAGGCCTTGGCGTGGATCCACGCCCCCTGCCCGGCCAGGACCAAGCCGGCGCAGAACAACCCACCCACGACCAGCATCCGCAGCTTGGCTGGCAAGGAAGCTCCCGCCGCTGCGGGCGGGAGCCTTTCGAGTTTGAGCGCGATCATGCCACAGCCCTACGCCGGCGGGTGAGGAAGCCGAAGCCAAGGCCGCCGGCAAGCAGCAGGCCGCCGATGATCAGGCGCAGTTCGGCGTCGGTGGCGGTCTGCGGCAGGCTGATCGCGCGCGAGGCATCGATCGTCTGCACCTTCCTGCCATCGAGATCGAGCAGGGCCTGGCGCTGCTCGCGGTCTGCAACCGTCTCGCCCTTGATGCCGAACACCTTGTCGAAGTCCCAGCCGGCCGGCAGGTTGAGCGGCACGTCGGAACGGGACAGGCGCACGCCGCGGGGGCGGACCGGGGTCTTGTCCACCGCCACCAGGCTGGTGAGGCGGGTGACGAGATGATGATCGAGGGCGAGCGCCAGGATGCGCTTGTCGGCATCCTCGCGGCTGATCTGGCGCAGCGTCTGCGCCACTTCGGTGTCGTCGATCTTGCGGCGAGCCCACAGCTTGGAGATGCCGGCTCCCTCGGCGGCGCCGGCAACCGGCAGCGAGATGGACCAGCCCTTGCCGTCAATGAGGCCGCGCACCTCGACATTGCCCCCGAGTTGCTTGACCTTGGCCGCCAGCACCAGGGTCTCGCCATGATAGAGGTCGGGCAGGATGCGCGGCGTCACGTCAGCCGAACCGGCCGAGATGGCGACGTCGACATTGGTCATCGCCGGGCTTTCCAGTTTGTCGACCAGTTGCTTCATGCGCTCCTGCACCTGCTCGACCGAGCCGATCTGCATGAAGGCGCCGCCGCCGAGCTCAGCCGCGCGGGTCATCAGGTAGGAATTCGGCGCCGAGCCGATACCGACCATGAAGACCCGGGAGCGACCGCGATGCGAGGCGATGGCATCGAACAGTTCCTGCTCGTTGTCGATGCCGCCGTCGGTGATGAACACCACTTGGCGCAGGAAGCCCTTTTCGTCGGCATGGTCGTCCTTGAGGGCCTCCAGCATGGGGGCAACCATCATGGTGCCGCCATTGGCCTGGAGCCGCGAGACATAGTCCTGGGCCCGCGCAATGTTCTCGGGCGTGGCCTGCAGTGTGCCACCGAAGAGATTGGTGAAGGTGTCGTCGAAGCGGATGACGTTGAAGCGGTCCGATGGTGTCAGGCGGCCGAGAGCATAGGCAAGGCTTGCCCGGGCCTGCTCGATCGAGGTGCCGCCCATCGAGCCGGAATTGTCGATCACGAAGGTGACGTCACGCGGACGCTGGTCGGCTTGCGCGCTCCTGAGGCTGGGCGGCGTGACATAGGCAATCAGATAATCGTCACTGCCGACCTTTTCACGGAACAGGCCGACGCCCGGCGTCTGGCTGGGCTGGGCAGACCAGGTCAATTCGAAATCTCGGTCAGCCGGCACCGATCCCGAGGCCAGTTCGATATGGCGGGCCTGGGGGCCCTTGTCGGTGATCTTGATGGGATGAAAGGCACTCTTCACGTCGCCCAGCGCAAAGCCGGCGTCGAGATCGATGCGGATCTGCACGGGATTGACCGGCGCATTCTCGCGCGGATCGAGAACGGGCGCCTGCGGCACCTGGCTCGAGGCCGGAGCCGGCGTGACGGCGCCCCAGCCCGACTTGTCCTGGAAGGTCACGGTCTGAGCGGAGCCGGCGCCGATCTCGCTCGGCGAGAAGCGCGGCGCCACCACCAGCGGCACGCGGAGGGAGAAGGTGTTGTCGGCCTGACGCACCGGTTCCTGATATTCGATCTGGATCACCACCGTGTCCCCGGGGCCGATATTGGCGATCGAGTTCATGAACATGTTCGGCCGTTGCTGCTCGACCAGCGCCGCCTTCTTGCCTTCGGCCTTGGCGCGCTCATAGACGAGCTTGGCCTGCTGCTTTTCCTTGATGTCCGCCACGACGACGCGCTGGCCGATTACCATCTTCATGGTGTCGACTGCGGCACCGTCGGGCAGCGGGAAGACATAGATGCCCTCGACCCAGGATTTGCTCGGATTGTGGAACATCTGGGTCAGCGTGGCGCGGATTGTGGGGCCGCTGACGTTGAGCTGGACATCGGTGGCCGTCCTGACGGCCTCGACATAGCTGCCGGGATCGTCCGTGCGCATGAGCAGGGATCCCGCCTTGACATCGTCGACGGTGATGCGCGGAGCGGCATAGGCGCCCACCACGAAGATGAGGAAGGTTGCAAGGACCAGCACCACCATGAGGAAACGTTCGGCCAACGCAATCAGCGCGGCGCGAGCGATGCCGGAATGAGGGTGCCGTCGTCTGCCGGTTTGGCGGCCGGCAACCGCTTGGTTCATGTGCATGTCGTCCTCGGTTGAACGCTGTCTGGCCTCAGTTGGCCTGGTTCCGTTCTGCTCCCGCGAGGACCGTGCGTACGAGCTTCATTAACTGCGTTTGTTAGGCATAAACCGTCACAAATCGCCTTGCCGGCTGTGGACTCCTGCGGCAATGTCCGGTTTTGTACGTGATTGTGCGCAGAGCTATGTCGGCGCCTCCGAGCAAAACGCGCTCATGTCTGAACGCGCTCTGCTCTAAAGCTTTGTCTTAACGAATTTTCCTCATCGAAAAGTCGATCGACTCTTCGATGAGAAAAATGCTTTTGCAGGACCGGTATCTTGACGTCGGACAGCGAGTTTTCCAGCGAACAAGCCCACCAGATCACGCTCGCGGTGCGCGAGGCTCTGGCGCGTCGGCGCATTTCGCGCCAGACCCTCGCCGAAAAGGCCAAGATCAGCCTGTCGACCCTGGAGAAGGCCCTTTCCGGGCGGCGCCCCTTCACGCTCGCCACCGTCATTCGCCTGGAGGAAGCCCTCGGCACCGACCTGCGCCATGCCGATTACGCTCCCGCCCCGGCTGCCATCCAGGGTGGCGGCACGGCGCCGGAACATCTGGGTTCCTACACCAAGGCGGCCGTGTCCTGGCTCACCGGCAATTACCTCACTCTGCGCCCCTCCTTCGGCGAGGCCGGCGCGGTATTTGCCTATCGCACCGAGATTACCTGGAGCGACAGCGCCTCCCGCCTGATCTTCCGCGAAGCCGAGCGCCTCGATACCGGCTTCAACCAGCAGGGCGAGGTCTCTGTGCCGAACCAGTCCGGCCATGTCTATCTGGTGACGTCGATCAGCGGGCAGTACCGGGTAGCAGTGGTCGGCCGTCCCATGAATACCGGTGAGATGTACGGCATCCTCACTTCGCTGCGTGCCGGGCGTGGCACGCAGCTCACGCCCGTATCAGCCGCCATCGCCCTGGTACCGATTCTGCCCGGCCAGGAGGGTGATCTCGCGTTCGGGCGGATCGGCCCCTCCCATCGCCATTATCAAGCTTATCGAGACCATCTCGACCGCGTGACGGCAGAGGAGTTCGCGCTGTTCAAGGCGGGGCCGTAGAGCCGAAATCGACGCCCAACGAAGTAATACCGGCTTGCATGATATTTGACCGCCTCTTCCCGGGACCGCCAGCATCTTGCTGGCTCTTTGTTTCGAGCAAGCGCCGCGTTTCCAAGAGCCAGCAAGATGCTGGCGGTCCCGGGAATGGCCTCACCCCTCCCCGTCCGCGAAGGCCAAGCCCTCGTCGGCCCAACCGGTGAGGCCTCCGATCATGATCTTCACCGGGCGGCCGAGCCGGGCGAGCTTGAGGGCCGCCTGGTCGGCGCCGTTGCAATGCGGCCCGGCGCAATAGGCTACGAACAAGGTGTCATCAGGCCAATGCGCCATGCGTTCCGCATCGATTTCGCGATGTGGCAGATGAAGGGCCCCCGGAACGTGCCGGCGACGAAAGGTCTGCGGCGAACCGACGACATGCAGGAGAACGAAATCCCGTTCGCCGGTGGCCAGCGCCTGGGCCACGTCGGAACAATCGGTTTCGACCGAAAGGCGGCGCTCGAAATGGGCAATGGCATGATGGGGTGGTGCGGCGGGGATGGCGCTGACCAGGCTCATGATCGTCTCCTGTTGTGTAACTGCCATCCTCATAGGCGATGTGCACCGTGGCAGCAGCTGGCGCGATTGCCAGATAGCGTCAAGATCTGGCCAGAATGGCTTCAGGCGCGCCGTGGCACGTCTTCGATATCCGCCGCAACTAGGCTCAACAGTCCGGGAAAACGCATCTCGACATCCTGCCGGCGCAGGCTGGCGGTGCGACTATTGCCACGATCGACCTGCCGGATGAGGCCAGCTTCGCGCAACACCCGAAAGTGATGCGTCAGCGTCGCCTTGCTGACCTCGAAACCGAAGGAGGCGCAGCTACGCGCCGTGCCGTCCGGCGCCAACGTCAATTCGGCAATGACGCGCCGGCGCAACGGGTCGGCCAGAGCGGCCATGAGGCGGCCGAGCTGCATCTCCTCCGGTTCCGGATGGCCCTCATGATCCGCCATGGAAAACGCTCCAAAGGTAAGCCTTGCATCGTACCTATACCATCTGCTAGGTAAGGCGAATATCTTACCAAGGAGGCGTCCATGATCAAGACCCTGTCGGGCAAGGCAGCCATCGTGACCGGAGGAAGCCGCGGGATTGGCGCTGCCATCGCTGTGCGCTTGGCGGAATTGGGCGCCGATGTCGCGATCACCTATGCCAGTCGCGCCGACAGTGCCGAGGTCGTTGCTGGTCGAATCCGGGCGAGCGGCCAGCGCGCCCTGGTGCTCCAGGCCGACAGCGCCGACGCCGGAGCCGTGCGGGGCGCCGTGGACCAGGCCGCCGCCACTTTCGGCCGGCTCGACATCCTCGTCAACAATGCCGGCATCTTCATCGGCGGCACGGTGGAACAGGTCACCCTCGAAGATTTCGACCGCATCATCGCCGCCAATCTGCGCGGCGCCTTCGTCGCCTCCCAGGCGGCCGCCGCCCATATGGGGGAAGGCGGACGCATCGTCTCCATCGGCTCCAATCTGGTCGGCCGGGTCGGGCGCGCCGGCATCGGCCTCTACGTCATGAGCAAGGCGGCCCTGACCGGTCTCAGCCAGGCCATGGCCCGGGATCTCGGCCCGCGCGGCATCACCGTCAACATCGTCCATCCCGGCCCGACCGATACCGACATGAACCCTGCCACCACCGAACGCGCCGATCAGGCCCGGGCAGCGATGGCGATCCCCAAATATGGCGAGCCCGGGCAGATCGCCGGCCTGGTCGCCTGGCTGGCAAGTCCGGAAGCGCAATACGCCACGGGCGGCACCTATACCATCGATGGCGGCACCAATGCTTGAGATGCCTGGTGTCAATACGCACAGCGTGCTTCAGCCAAGTGTTGTTGAGAGGACACAGGCTTTGATTTTCGCGTGAAGACTAGCGACTGACAGTCGTCTACCAGTTGAAGAATCCGAAGATCGAGGCTTTGTTCATTCAAGGGGGATCGAAGAATTTCGATCAAACCATTCGGGGCTTCAACATGCGTCGTCTTTTGACCGGCCTGGTCTTGGTGTCGAGCTTGGGCATTGCCTCAAGCTCGGCCAACGCCGCCAGTATTTTCGAGAAATTGTTCGGCACCTCGCGCCAGCCAGCCAATGCCGGCGCGGTTGCCGCCGTCTCGCCGATTCCGCGCGAGGTCGTGACCTATAGCGGCCGCGAGAGGCCCGGCACCATCGTGATCAATTCGCAGGAACGCCGACTTTATCTCGTGCTCGACGACGGCACCGCCCTGCGCTACGGCGTCGGTGTCGGCCGCCGGGGCTTCGAATGGGGTGGCGTGCATCGCATCTCGCGCAAGGCCGAGTGGCCGGGCTGGACCCCGCCGCCGCAGATGCGCAAGCGCCGGCCGGACCTGCCCGCCTATATGGAGGGCGGCATCCAGAATCCGCTCGGAGCGCGTGCGATGTATCTGGGCTCGACCCTTTACCGCATCCACGGCTCCAATGAGCCGCAGACCATCGGCCAAGCGGTCTCGTCGGGCTGCATCCGCATGACCAACGACGACGTCACCGACCTCTATGACCGCGTGAAGGTCGGCACCCGGGTCGTGGTCGTCCGCGGCTGAGGCACGTCTCATCCCGGACGCGCTGCATCACGCAGTGATGCGGCACAGATCCGGGACCGCGCTTCGAATAGAGCGCCTTTCTTGTCCTGCGGTCCCCCGTCTGCGAAGTGTCACTGCGGGCCGCATTCGCACGGGATGATCTCGCATCATTGCGCCGTCCAGCCCCCGTCGACCGGCAGGGTGGTGCCGGTGATCTGCCTGGCGGCATCACTGCACAGGAAAACCGCGACGGCCGCGATTTCGTCGACCGTGACGAACTCCTTGGTCGGCTGCGCCGCCAGCAGCACATCGTGCTTGACCTGTTCCTCGGTCAGTCCGCGCGCTTTCATCGTATCGGGAATCTGCTTTTCCACCAGCGGCGTCCAGACATAGCCGGGCGCGATGGCATTGGCCGTGATGCCGTGCTCGGCAACCTCGAGGGCCACCGTCTTGATCAGGCCGGTAACGCCGTGCTTGGCGGCGACATAGGCAGACTTGAACGGCGAGGCCACGAGCGCATGCGCCGAAGACGTATTGAGGATGCGGCCCCATCTGCGCTGCTTCATGCCGGGAAGCGCTGCCTTGATGGCATAGAAGGAAGCGATCAGGTTGATGCGGGTGATGGCTTCCCACTTGTCGTCCGGAAACTCGTCGATCGGGGCGACGTGCTGGATGCCCGCATTGTTGACCAGGATGTCCAGAGTGCCGAAAGCCTCCTCGGCCTCGTGGATCATGGCGGTGATCTCGGCCCCAACCATCATGTTCGCGCCGCTGTAGCGGCACTTCACGCCAAAATCCTTTTCGATGCCGGCCCGTTCGCGCTCGATGGCATCGGCGTCGCCGAAACCGTTGATGGTGACGTTGGCCCCTTCGGCCGCCAGGGCTCGGGCAACAGCGAGGCCGATGCCGCTGGTCGAGCCGGTGACCAGGGCATTGCGGGAGGAGAGTTGGGCCATGTTCATCTCGTCAGGCAGGAGGTGGGAAGGTGCGGCGGACAGGACCGCCGGCCCGGAAGCTGGCATGGCCAGATGTCGCCCTTATTACACCGGCCTTCGGCTCCCAGAGCGCCTTGCAACGAGACGGGATCACCCAGAATCGCAAAGACGCTCGGGGACGATGAGTGGGGGCGAACAGGCGTTCAGGCATGAACGCGCTTTGCTCCAGCGGACATGGACCTGTCATGCTGCCATGCAACATAGGCCGAGATCCTCCCCGCTTTTCATGAAGGACATCCCGTGGATCAAGCCGAAGTCGTCAAGCGCGCCTATGCGATGCCGCTGACCAATCCCTCCTTCCCGCCTGGCCCCTACCGCTTCTTCGACCGCGAATACATCATCATCACCTACCGCACGACGCGCGAGGCGCTGGAAGCGGCGGTGCCCGCCCCGCTCGAGATCGACGAGCCGCTGGTGAAATACGAATTCATCCGCATGCCCGATTCGACCGGCTTCGGCGATTACACCGAGACCGGGCAGGTCATTCCGGTGCGATTCAAGGGCCAGCACGGCGCCTATGTCCATTCGATGTATCTGGACGACGATGCCCCCATCGCCGGTGGCCGCGAATTGTGGGGCTTTCCCAAGAAGCTGGCGACACCCAAGATCGTGCATGAGGGCGAAGTCATCGTCGGCACGCTTCATTACGGCAGCGTGCTCTGCGCCACCGGGACCATGGGCTACAAGCATCGCCTCGCCGACCGGCAGGCCGTGCTGGACTCGCTCGGCGCGCCCAACTTCCTCATCAAGATCATCCCGCATGTCGACGGGTCGCCGCGGATCTGCGAACTCGTGCGCTATCACCTCACCGACGTGACGCTCAAGGAAGCCTGGACGGCCCCGGCCGCGCTGGAACTGCACGCCCATGTCATGGCCGATGTCAGCCGCCTGCCGGTGCTGGAGGTCGTCTCGGCCGTGCATTTCGTCGCCGACCTCACGCTCGGGCTCGGCGAGGTGGTGCACGACTATCTCGCCGCCCGCTGACCCCGCCTAGAGCAAAGCGCGTTCAAGCGTGAACGCTTTTTTACTCTAAGTCTTTGGTTCAACGCGTCTTTGCGATTCTTGGTGATTCCACCAAATCGCAAAACGCCATGCCTGACCGGAGTTTCCACCGTGCTCGAACGCAATAGAGACAAGGCCGCGCGCGCCACCATCGAGGAGATCTCGGCACAATATGATCGCATCGCCCTGGTGTTCCAGGGCGGCGGCGCGCTTGGTGCCTACCAGGCCGGCGTCTACGAGGCGCTGGCCAATGCCGGCTGCGAACCGAATTGGCTTTCGGGTGTGTCCATCGGCGCTATCAACGCCTCCATCATCGCCGGCAACGAGCCACGCCACCGGCTGCAGCGGCTGGAGCAGTTCTGGCAGACGATCTCCGGCCGCAAGATCTGGGCCTATACGCCGGAAGGCGATCTGTTCCGCGACATCCGCAACCGCACCAGCTCCTGGATCACCATGTCACAGGGCCAGCCCGGCTTCTTCAAGCCACGCCTGCCCAATCCCTGGCTGGAGCTTCCGGGCGCTGAAGGGGCCACCAGCTTCTACGACACCTCGGACCTGAAGCGGACGCTGGAAGAGGTTGTCGACTTCGACATCCTCAACGATGGCCGCAAGCGCCTGAGCGTCGGCGCCGTCAATGTGCGCACCGGCAATTTCGTCTATTTCGACACGGACGAGGTCCGCATCGGCCCCGAGCACATCATGGCCTCGGGCGCCCTGCCGCCAGCCTTTCCCGCCATCCGCATCGAGGGTGAATATTATTGGGACGGCGGCATCGTCTCCAACACACCGCTGCAATATCTGCTCGATCAGGAGGAGGAGCGCAGCTCGCTGGTGTTCCAGGTCGATCTCTTCAGCGCCCGCGGCACCCTGCCCCGCAGCATGCCGGACGTACTGTCGCGCCACAAGGACATCATGTATTCGAGCCGGACGCGCCAGAACACCGACAATTTCCGGCGCATCCACGGCATCAAGACCCATCTGATCGATGCGCTGAAGCGCGTGCCCAAGGATTTGCTGACGCGGGACGAACAGGCGCTCATCGACAGCCACGCCAAGCTCGGCCTCGTCAACATCGTGCACCTGATCTACCAGCACAAGAACTACGAGGGCCACGCCAAGGACTATGAATTCTCCGGCACCTCGATGCGCGAGCATTGGGACATGGGGCTGGAGGACACCCAGCGCACGCTGCGCCATCGCCAATGGCTGCTGCCTCCCGTGGACGCCGAGGGCGGCATGGCCATTCACGACCTCCATCGCGAGGACCCAACCTGAGGGAAGCGGGGCTGCTCAGCGCTGCCCCGGCCTTTCGCGCGTCAGGCCCTTTTCCTTGAGGTCGGCAAGATAGGAGGCCCAGCGGCTCTCCTTCTCCCGGCCGAGTTCCGCCAGATAGGTCCATGTATAGAGCCCGGTATTGTGCATGTCGTCGAAGGAAATGCGTACGGCATAATTGCCGACCGGATCGAGGCTGAGGATCGCCACGTTGACCTTGCCGCCCACCGTCTTGCGCTCGGCGGCACTATGGCCCTGCACCTCGGCACTCGGCGACATCACGCGCAGCATCTCGGCACTGAACACATGGGACTGGCCGTCGTCGAAACTCACGGTCAGGGTCTTCTTGTCCTTGGACAGGCGCAATTCGGTCGGCCAGGCCTTCGCGACGTCTCCGCTCACGGCATCTTCCCTTTTCTGTTCTGATCGCCACATAAGGAGAAGGCGGATGCTGCGCAAGCCGCAAACCTAAACCGATGCTGTTTGAGCATTCGGCTCGGACTCTGCGACATAATGGCAATTTGCCTAGACTATCATTGGTGTTTGGGCCCTCGTCGGCTTAGAAGAATACCAAAGGGGACATGCCCCTAAAGCGTCTTTCGATGCGGCGGTTCGTTGATCTCGCCACAAAGACGCGTCGAAACAGCGAGCGGGGGTGGAGCGGCTTTGCTCAAGAGCGCCTTGCCCCGGGAGTGTGGACGTGCTGGATGATCATGCAATGGCGGACATGCCGCCGATGATCGACCCTTTCGGGCGCGCGATCAATTATCTGCGTGTTTCCGTAACGGACCGCTGCGATTTTCGCTGCGTCTATTGCATGTCCGAGGACATGACCTTCTTGCCCAAGAAGGACCTGCTCACCCTTGAGGAACTCGACAGGCTGTGCAGCGCCTTCATCGCCAAGGGCGTGCGCAAGCTGCGCTTCACTGGCGGCGAACCGCTGGTGCGTCGCGATATCATGACGCTGTTCCGCTCGATCTCGCGCCATCTCGACAGCGGTCGGCTCGACGAGCTCACCGTGACCACCAACGGCTCGCAGCTCGCCCGCTATGCTGCTGAACTCAAGGCTTGTGGCGTCAAGCGCATCAATGTCTCCCTCGATACGCTCGATCCGGCTGCCTTCAAGGCGATCACCCGCTGGGGCGATTTCGCCAAGGTCATGGATGGTATCGACAAGGCTCAGGAAGCGGGCCTTGCGGTGAAGATCAACGCCGTCGCGATCAAGGGCATGACGGAAAACGAAGCGGTCGGGCTGATCGAATGGGCCCATGGCCGCGGCATGGACCTCACCTTCATCGAAGTGATGCCGATGGGCGACGTCACCGGGCACCGGGTCGACCAGTATCTGCCGCTTTCGGTGCTGCGCGCCCAGCTCCTCGACAGCTACACACTGGACGACATTCCCTATAATACGGGCGGCCCCGCCCGGTATGTGCGGGTGCGCGAGACCGGCGGGCGCCTCGGCTTCATCACGCCGATGACCCATAATTTCTGCGAGAGCTGCAACCGGGTGCGCGTCACCTGCACCGGCACGCTCTACATGTGCCTGGGCCAGGAAGACGCCGCCGACCTGCGGGCTCCCCTGCGCGCCTCCGAGGCCAACGATCTGCTCAACGCCGCCATCGACCGTGCCATCACCCGCAAGCCCAAGGGACATGACTTCGTCATCGACCGGCGCACCAGGCAGCCCGCGGTTAGCCGGCATATGAGCGTGACGGGGGGATGATGGAGCGCGGACATCTCAGCGACATGAAGACATGTCGCGATGTCCGCTCTTGGAAACGCTATGCCCGCAGGCGAGGAAGGGCGGACAGGATGTCCGCGCTCCCAGGGGTTGAAGACTCGGTCGGTTTGCCTTCCACTTGCCTCCCATAATGTCCAAGACCTTTGATGTAATCGTCGCCGGTGTCGGCGGCATGGGATCGGCCGCCTGCTATCAGCTCGCCAAGCGGGGCGTGCGTGTACTCGGCCTCGAGAAATTCGAAATCGGCCATGCGATGGGTTCCTCGCATGGCCTGACGCGCATCCTGCGCCTCGCTTATTTCGAGGGCGAAGCCTATGTGCCCCTGGTGCAGCGGGCCCGGGAGTTGTGGATCGAGACCGGCAAGCTCACCGGCGAGCCGCTATTCTTCGAGGTCGGCGCGCTCGACATCGCCCATGAGGGCAGCGGCATCGTCGAGAAGGCACTCGAGGCCAGCCAGGCCCATGGCCTGGAGTACGAATTGCTCGATCGCGACGCCATCGAGGCACGCTATCCCTTCACGCTCGACCGCAATCATATCGGCCTCTACCAGCCCCAGTCGGGCTTCGTGGCTTCCGAGCGGGCCATCCTCGCCCATACGGCACTCGCCCTGCATCACGGCGCCGAGATTCACGGCTGCGAAGCCATGCTGGGCTGGGAGCCGACAGCGGATGGCGGGGTGCGCGTGACGACCGACCTGGGCAGCTACGAAGCCGGCAGGCTCATCCTGTCGCCCGGCGCCTGGATCGGGGAGCTCGTGCCCACGCTCAAGCCCTCGACCGAGGTGGTGCTGCAGACACTCGGCTGGTTTGCCCCTGCCCGGCCCTCCCTGTTCGACCTCTCCCATTTCCCGGTTTTCACGCTCGAAGCCGACGAGGGGCATTTCTACGGCTTTCCGCTGTGGCAGCATCCTGGATTCAAGCTCGGCTCGCCGCATTATGGCGGCGAAGCCTATGATCCCGATACGCCCAGCCGTGAACCCTCGCCCCGGCACCGCGAGCAATTGCGGGCCTGCCTCGCCAAGCACATTCCGGGCGCCAATGGCGACCTGCTCGGCCTCAAGGCCTGCATGTATACGATGACGCCCGACGAGCATTTCATCATCGATACCCTGCCCGGCCACGAACAGGTCATCGTCGCCTCCCCCTGCTCGGGCCATGGCTACAAATTCGCCAGCGCCATCGGCGAAGCTCTCGCCGAACTCGCTACCACGGGCAGCAGCCGCTTCGACCTCGGCATGTTCGGCCTCTCGCGCTTTTCTTGAGTTCTGCTCGGTTTGTCTTTGCCAAATCGTCAGGCAAAGTATAGGTAAGTATTATTCTCTTACCTTCCTGATTGCCCGCTGCCCGCCGGCGGCGATCTTTTGATTGCGCCTCCATGCCGCCCGCACAATCGCATTGGTCCGGAATCGTCGCGATGGTTCTCGCGACAGGGTTGTTCGTCGTCAGCGACAGCCTGATGAAGCTCACGGCGCAGGGTTTGCAGCCCTTCCAGGTCCTGTTCATGCGCGGTTTCTTCGGGCTGATGTCCTGCGGCCTCCTGCTGGTCGCGACCGGACAGCTTCGCCAGCTCGGCGGCGCCCTGCATTGGCGAGCCATCTTGCGCGCCCTGCTCGAGGCAACGGCCACCTTCTTCTACATGGCGGCGCTCTCCGCCATGCCGATCGCCGATGCGATCGCCATCGGCCAGACCGCACCGCTGCTGGTCATCATCGCCATGGCCGTCATCTTCCGCGAGCGCATCGGCGCCGTCCGCCTCGTCCTGGTCTGCACCGGTTTCCTCGGCGCCCTCTTGGTGGCACAGCCCGGCGGTTCGGGTCTCTCGCCCGCCGCGATCTACGCCTTCCTGACCGCCATGATGGTGGCGACGCGGGACCTGCTCACCCGCGGTACGCCGTCCACCATTCCAACCTTCGTCGTCCTGACCACCACGACCGTCGTGCTGACGCTCGCCACCGGCTGCGCCACCCTGATCCATGAGAGCTGGATGCCACCTTCGTTCGATCAATGGCTGACCATGGCCGCATCCGGCTTCATCGTCACGCTCGGCCAGATGGCGATCTTCCTGAGCTACCGCCGAGCGCCGGCCGGGATCGTGGCGCCCTACTACTACAGCTTTACCGTCTGGGCGGTGATCGGCGGCTTCCTGGTCTGGGGCGAGGTGCCGAACGGGCTCGCCATCACCGGCATGGCGTTGATCGTGGCCAGCGGGCTTGCTTTGCTCTTCGTCAGATCGAGGCGCAGGCAGGAAGCCATCGCCTGATGACCACGGTTGCATTTACCCAGGCCGATCTCGGTCGCCAACGGGCCAATCAGCGCGGCATCGTCCTGATGATCGCTGCGATGGCCTGCTTCGTGGTGAACGATTCCGTCGCTAAGCTCGCCACGGCGCGCATGCCCGTCAGCGAGGTGATCGCCATTCGCGGCGTCTTTGCGACGGCCTTCGTGCTCACGCTCATCCTGGCCAGCGGCCTTCAGCGCCATTTCCGCCTGATCTGGCAATGGCGGGTCGCCGCGCGCGGCGGCATGGAGAGCGTGGTCGCCTTCGCCTCCATTCTCGGCCTCAGCCATGTGCCGCTCGGCATCGCCACCGCCATCGGCCAGATCGCGCCGATCCTGCTGCTGGCCTTGTCGGCGCTGCTGCTCAAGGAGAAGGTCGACGCCAGGCGGTGGGTGGCCGTGTTCGTCTGTTTCGCCGGCGTGATCCTGGTGGCCCGCCCGAGCACGCAAGGCCTGAATCTCTATGTCCTGGCCACCTTGGCCTGCGCCGTGCTGGCGGCGCTGCGCGATCTCGTCACCCACCGCATCGGCGCCAGCGTGCCGACCCTGCTGGTGACGCTCGGCACAACGACCATCGTCTCCCTGGCCGGCTTTGCCGGTTCGGCGCTATCCGAATGGCAGCCGCTCCATCTTGCCGACCTCTCGCTCCTGATGCTGGGAGGCCTGAGCCTGGTCGGCGGGCATGCCCTGGTCATCGCCGCCTATCGCGGCACCGATGTCTCGGT
Source organism: Labrys sp. (in: a-proteobacteria) (assembly GCF_047605565.1). Lineage (NCBI taxonomy): Bacteria > Pseudomonadati > Pseudomonadota > Alphaproteobacteria > Hyphomicrobiales > Xanthobacteraceae > Labrys > Labrys sp. (in: a-proteobacteria). The sequence goes on along the minus strand of NZ_JASGFM010000010.1, from coordinate 114,558 downwards.
CGTCAGCCCGTTCCGCTATTCGGCCATCGCGCTTTCGGTCCTGGCTGGGCTTGCGGTCTTCGGCGATTTACCCGATGTGTGGGCGGGCGCCGGCATGATATTGATCATCCTGAGCGGCCTTTATGCTGCCGGCCGCGAAATGCGGCGCCGGCGCGCCATCGAGGCGGCGCTGGAAAAAGGTGTTTGAACAGGGAGTACGGCATGAGCGAGCTGGTGGTGGAGAATGCGGGCTCGGTACGCACCCTGACGCTGAACCGGCCGGCAAAGCTCAATGCCTTCACGGCGAGCCTCCACGCCGAACTCCGCACGGCCCTTTCAGCGGCAATCACCGATGACGACGTCAAGGTGATCGTGCTCACCGGCGAAGGGCGCGCCTTTTCCTCGGGCCAGGACCTCACCGAGGACCTGCCGCGCGACAGCCGCGGCGGCATCGATCTCGGCCCTGCCCTGGAACGGGACTACAATCCTCTGATCAAGCAGATCGTCACCTCTCCCAAGCCGACCATCGCAGCCCTCAACGGGCCGGCTGTCGGCGCGTCCATGAACATCGCCCTGGCCTGCGACATCGTGCTGGCGTCGCGATCGGCGACCCTGCAGGAAGCCTTCGCCAAGATCGCCCTCATCCCCGATGCCGGCGGCACCTGGCTGCTGCCGCGCCTGATCGGTCCCAAGCGGGCTCTCGCCCTCATGCTGACGGCCGAACCGGTGCCGGCGGAGGAGGCCCTGCGCATGGGCCTCGTCTACAAGCTCTATGAGGATGTCAGCTTCCGCGACGACGTCGCGGCCTTTGCTGCCAAGCTCGCCCTGGGCCCGGCCCTGGCTTTCCGCATGATCCGCGAGGCGGTGCTGGCCAGCGCCGACAACGATCTCGATGCCCAACTGGCCCTGGAAGCCGCGTTGCAACGCAAGGCCGGCGCCTCGCATGATTTTGCCGAAGGCGTCGCGGCCTTCCTGGCCAAGCGGGCGCCGCTGTTCCAGGGTCGCTGACGAGGCGTTCTGCGTTTCGGTGGAGCACGAAGGCGTGTCGAAACAAGGAATTTGAGCAAAGAAGTTCACGCATGAACGCACTTTGCTCTACAGCGTCGGACTCGATTTCGGAATCGAGTTCGACGCTGTAGGTTATTGTTGTCGCCTCGCCTTTGCCGAAAACCGGCGTCCACTTTTCGGCGCGATGCTCTAGAATTGCACTTTCTTAACGTGAAATCGTCAGCATTCCGGCCGAGAATGCAACTAGGCTAAGTTGAGGATCTGATTTGTTTCGTTCACGCTGGATCTGGCTGGTGCTGGCCGCCATACTCGGCATCGCCGCCATCTATGTCAGTAGCAATCCCGAAATGGCGAGCCGCTATGCCCAGGCGCAGCGCGACGCAGCCCTGAGCGCCGATACCAAACAGACGGTGATGCTGCTGATTGCCCTGGCGGTCGGCGGCTATCTCGCCTGGTTCTTCCTCATCCGCAAGGAGTGAGCGCCCGGCGCCCGGGAAGCGCTCGACATACGCCAGAAAAACGAAACCCCGCCATTGCTAGCGGGGTTGCCTTGCGACAAAGACCAGGATCAAACCCGAAGGCGAAACACCGGCCCTTTCATTTCAATCGGCCCGCCCCCCAGTACATCCGTGGTAGGGCTGCCTTTCGATCGAGCACCCGACGCGTCCGCCGGATCACCCTTGAAAGGCTATATAGGGAGCCTTTGTGACGGGAACAAGACGGGCCGGAGCAAAATGCTCCAGCCCGCAGAGGGATTTCAGGCATCTGCCTCCACGAGCCCTCCACGTTTTGCTCCGGCAAGAAGGAGAACCAGGCTCGCCATGCCGGCGGCATAGGCGACCAGCGGCCAGGCGGTATCCCCCGGCAGAACCAGGACGACCAGGGTTCCGCCAATGCCGACCATCAGGCTCTGCACGCAGAAATACAGCGCAACCGCGGCGCCGGCGATGTCATCGAAGCCTTCGAGCGCGCCATTGGCGGCGATACCGCCGACGAGGACAATGCCGACGGCGATCACCCACATCGGCGCGAGGAAGCTCCACCAGGACGGCGCCCCCATGATCTCGCCCGCCGCGAGCAGGCCGGCGCCGGCCAGGATCGTCACCATCGCTCGTCTCAGACAACCCAGGCGCCCCCAGCGCTCGACACGGCCGGGCACGAAGCGCGTTGCGACCATCATCGCCAGGGCGGCCGTGGCGAAGGCAAGGCTGAAGGCCAGGGGCGAATAGCCGGCCCTGTCGATCAGCACCCGTGGCGCGGTGGAGAAGAAGACGAAGAAGCTCCCCATCGCCGTGCCGAAGCCTGCCGTATAGGTCCAGAACGCATAACTGCCGAGAACCGTGATGGCAGGGCGCCGGGCGAGTTCCTGTGGCGTTTGCCGGGTCTCGGGCCAGCGCCATGCTGCATGGACGAGGGCGCCCGTCATCAGCAGCCCAAGCGTGACGAAGATCGCCCGCCAGCCAAAATGATCGGCGATGAGTGCCCCCGCGACCGGTCCCAGGGCCGGCACGAATGCCAGCATGGCGCTGAACAGGCTGTAGATGATGGCGCCCTCGGGACGTTCGGCATAGACATCCCGCACCGTGGCGAAGGTCGCCACCAGGCAGGCGGAAGCGCCGGCTGCCTGCAGGAAGCGCAGGGCCAGGAAGATGACGGCGTTCGAACTGGCTGCAAGTCCCAGAGAAGCGAAGAGGAACACGACTGCACCGCCGATCAGGATCGGCCGGCGGCCGACACGGTCGGACAAGGGCCCGAAGATGATCTGTCCCACCCCGAGCATCACCATATAGAGGCTGAGGGTCAGCTGGACCACCGACGCGCTGGTACCCAGCGCTGCCGGCATGATGGGCACGATGGGCAGATAGATATCCATGGCCAGGGAAGCGAGGATATCGAAGGGGGCCATCAGCAGCAGGGCCGACGGCAGGCAATGACCCCAGACGGGGTTTTTGGCAGGCATGACAAAACATCCGCTCAAATGAAAACATTCGGCGGCGGTCTGCCTCTTCAGTGCAAAACCGGACGGGATCGGACAGAACGCCGCAACAACATCGACATGTCGTTGCGGCCTAGCGGTCCGACGATTTGAGGCCCTTCATGTCCGGCTCCTGTCAAACGGATGAAACGAGGCCTTTAGCAAAATGCCGACGGACGAACAATCCTCGGCAGTCAGGATCCCTGTCAGGCCCCGCCCCCTCACTCAGGATTGCATGCCTTCCAAATCGGAGACGAGGCGCAGATAACCGCCGCGATAGTCCCCGAAATCGGTCAGCTGCGCATCCACCGACTGGCTCGCAGTCTGGCATCGCCCCACCCAGCTGCGTACGCCGGCGACATCCTCGGTCGTCGTCTCCAGCTCGGCGCCGATATGGCGCTGGAGGAAAGCGGTAAGGGCCGCGACGGCCTCGTCAAACCCCGATGCCGTTGCCAGCATCAGGCTTTCATACAGCTTGCGCTCTTCCTCGTCGGTCTCGGCATTGTAGTCCGGCTCGCCATCGAAACCCGGCGGCGAGCCCATATCCTCGAGGGTCTTCATTAGGTGCGGCTTTCCCATCATCGCCTGATTCAGCTGCGCGGCTTTTCGAGCCGGGCGACGAGGCTGCAAGTATCCCAGCGCCGGCCGCCCATGGCCTGGACCTCGGCATAGAACTGGTCGACCAGGGCCGTCACCGGCAACTGGGCACCGTTCGCCCGGGCCGTATCGAGGCAGATGCCCAGATCCTTGCGCATCCAGTCGACGGCGAAACCGAAATCGAACTTGCCTTCCTGCATCGGCTTCCAACGGTTCTCCATCTGCCAGGATTGCGCGGCCCCCTTCGAGATCACGCCGATCACCTTCTCGAGGTCGAGCCCAGCCTTGTTGGCGAAATGGACGCCCTCGGACAGGCCCTGCACCAGCCCGGCGATGCAGATCTGATTGACCATCTTGGTCAGCTGCCCGGCACCCGAAGGTCCCATGAGCTGGCAAGCTTTGGCATAGTGGGCAATCACCGGTTCGGCCCGGGCGTAGACATCGGCATCGCCGCCGCACATCACCCCGAGCGCACCGTTCTCGGCGCCGGCCTGCCCGCCGGAAACCGGGGCGTCGATGAAGCCGAGGCCGAGCTTGCCGGCCGCTTCATACAGTTCGCGCGCGACCTCGGCGGAAGCGGTGGTGTGGTCGACGAAGATGGCGCCCTTCTTCATGCCGGAAAAGGCGCCTTGCGGCCCAGTCGTCACCGAGCGCAAATCATCGTCATTGCCCACGCAGGCAAAGACGATGTCGGCATCCTTGGCTGCCTCGGCCGGGGTCGGCGCGGAGGCGTTGCCGTATTTCTCTACCCAGGCCTGCGCCTTGGCGGGCGTACGATTGTAGACGGTAACCTGATGGCCACCCTTTACGGTCAGATGGCCCGCCATCGGAAAGCCCATCACGCCGAGACCGAGAAACGCCACTTTCATCGCAAGAACTCCTTTATCCCAGCGCTTCTAGAGCAAAGCGCGTTCAAGCGTGAACGCTTATTTGCTCCGGCTCCGTGTTCCCAAGCCAATCCAAAGGATCGGCTAAGGCGTCTTTGCGACTCTGGGCTTCCACCAAATCGCAAAACGCTTGAGCAGCTGCAGGGCTCAATAGATCGAGAAGGGGAAATATTTGTCGTTGATCGTCTTGTAGGTACCATCAGCAACGATATCGGCAATCGCCTTGTTGAGCTTTTCAGCAAGATCCACATCGCTCTTGCGCAGGGCGATCCCCTCGCCCTCCCCGAAGAACCTGGCATATTTCGCCAGGTCGACATCGGCCTTCAGTTCACAGCAGGTGCTTTCGGGCTTGCCCAGCCAGTCGGCCAACATCAGCTTGTCGGCAAGCACGGCATCGAGGCGCCCGGTCACAAGATCGGCATTGGCCTCGCTTTGGCTGCCATAAAGCTTGATCTGGGCCCCTCCTGCCTGGATCTCCGCCTGCAGGAAGGAAGCCTGCACCGTATTGGCCACGACGCCGACCACCCTGTCCTTCAGTCCCGCCGCATCCCAGGTGGCGATCTTGCTGTCCTTGCGCGCCACGAAGCTCGTCGGCCGGTCGTAATAGCGGTTGGTGAAGGCGACCTGGCGTCGCCGCTCAGGGGTGATCGACATGGAGGAGACGATGGCGTCGACCTTGCCGGCGTTCAAGGACGGAATCAGGGCATCCCAATCGAGGACTTCGAAACTGCAGGTCGCATCCATTTTCCGGCAGAGCGCCCTGGCGATATCGACATCGAAGCCGATGGGCTGATCCTGGGCATCGAGCTGGTTGAAGGGCGGATAGCCGCCCTCGGTGGCGATGCGGATGGATTTCCACTCCCTTGCCGAGGCCGAGCCGCCGGTGAAGGCGGCGAAAGCTGCAGCCAAGATGAGAGCGCCGATCCGAATCATGCCATCTCCTCGATGCTTCCCCGAAGTGCCCGGCGATTTGGTGCAACCGCCCACAGGGAGTTCAGCCATTCAAATGTGGCATTCATACGCGATTGCGCCGCCCGGTCCGCCGCCGCGCCGCCATCATGGCGTCGAAAGCATCGCGGGCGGCTTGCAAGGCCGGCGTTTGCGCAAAGCGATCCGGCAATCTCGCCATCAGCACCAGGCGATCCTCCTCGCTCATCTCCACCCAGCGGCCGATTTCCAGGCTGGTGCGTCCGCAACCGATGCAGAAGCCGCTCGCCGCATCGATGCGGCAAATGGCGACGCAAGGTGTGGAGGTGATCTGCATGGCGTTCACAATCCGGCTAGCGAGGTATCAATAATTTAGACATGCCAGCCCAGAGGCGCCAGAGCGCCTGCCAGGATTGCCATTTCGGCAAGCATCACGGCAGCACCGCAGACATCGCCGGTCTGCCCGCCAATCTGCCGTTCAGCCAGCCGCGTGACAGCATAGGCCGCCGCAAGCCCCGCCAGGGGTGCGAGAACCGACATGAAATGGCCGGTTCCGGCCCAGGCCAGCAAGGCAGTTACGGCCATGGCAGGGATGGCGCCGGAACGCCAGGCATGGCCGGTCAGGCGGCCTGCCGAGGCACCGGCACCATCCGGACGGGCCGGTCCCAGCAGAACCAGCGGCAGCAGCCCCAGGATGCGGGAAGTGGCGACGGCAGCGGCCAGAACCAGGCCCGTACGCCAGACATCGCCGATCGCCGTCAGCAACGCGGCGAGCAGCGACACCCGGGCGGCGAGAGCCAGCATCAGGGCGGTCGCTCCATACGCACCGATGCGCGAATCACGCATGATCTCCAGCTTGCGCTCGAGCGTGCCGCCACCGCCGAAACCATCGGCGACATCGGCAAGCCCGTCCTCATGCATGGCACCGGTCATCACCGCCACGGCAGCGACCGCGAAAATCGCGGCAACCGTCACTGGCAGACCGACAAGATGGGCGAGGACCAGCACGACGGCCGCCGCGAGACCAAGCACGGTGCCCGCCAGCGGTGTCACCGGCGCCAGCCTTTCCATGTCGGGCCGGCCATGCGGATCGACCTCGAAGGACAGGACGGGCACCGGCAGGCGCGACCAGAAGCGCAAAGCCTGCGGAACGCTGGCGAGAAAGGGTGAATGCATCATGGCGACAACCTGCATGCCATGCTGGCCCCCATCAAATCAACGGTGCGACGGGCTCGCTCGCCCCTGCTCCTGCTTACTCCCCCGTGTCGAGACCGGGGCATCAACCGTCGTCACGCGACCTTTCCGCCGCGCGGTCATCGGTCTATAAGCGCCGCAAATCATCTCTCCCACATTGGAAACATCCCAATGGCTTTTGCCGGCACCGCCCTGCCCTTCGACGACATCCGCGAGCTCGCCCGCAGCATGCCCGCCCTCGACGCCAACGCCGTGGCGGGGGTGAAGCAGCGCGACGGTCAATTGACCAAGCCGCCGGGCAGCCTCGGCCGGCTGGAGACCATCGTCGAATGGCTCGCCGCTGTCCAGGCCACGGCGTCTCCCACCGTCTCGCGCCCGCTGGTGGCGATCTTTGCCGGCAATCACGGCGTGGTCGCCCGCGGTGTTTCGCCCTATCCGCAGGAAGTCACGCGCCAGATGCTGGAGAATTTCGCCGCCGGGGGCGCCGCGATCAACCAGATCTGCTCGACCTTCGACATCGGCCTCAAGGTTTTCGACCTCGCCCTCGACATCCCCACCGGTGACATCACCTGCGAGGCGGCGCTCGACGAAAAGGCCTGTGCGGCCACCATGGCCTTCGGCATGGAGGCGGTCTCCGGCGGCATCGACCTGCTGGCCCTGGGGGAGATGGGCATCGGCAACACCACCATCGCCGCCGCCATCTATCATGCCCTCTATGGTGGGGAGGCTGCCCATTGGGTCGGTCGCGGCACGGGTGTCGACGATGCCGGCCTGGCTCGCAAGATCGCAGCCGTCTCGGCCGCGGTCGAATTCCACCGCAGCCATCTCAAGGACCCGCTTGAAGTGCTTCGGCGCCTGGGCGGCCGCGAAATCGCAGCGATGGCCGGCGCCATCCTGGCGGCCCGCAGCCAGCGCGTGCCCGTGGTGCTGGACGGTTATGTCGTTTGCGCCGCCGCGGCCATTCTCCACGCCATGGATCCTACCTTGCTGGACCATTGCGTCGCCGGACATGTCTCTGCCGAGGGGGCTCATGGCGATGTACTGGTTCGCCTCGGCAAGAAGCCGCTGCTTGATCTCAACATGCGACTCGGCGAAGCATCCGGCGCGGCCCTGGCGATATCCCTCATCAAGGCGGCTCTTGCCTGCCATACCGGCATGGCGACCTTCGCGCAGGCTGGCGTCACCGACAAGGCTTGAGCTGCGCTCGTTGGTACAAACGGGGCGTCGCGACGACTGGATGTAACAAACCGTTACATCTCGTGTTCGAACCGCGAAAGCTTTGCCGCGAAGTGGTCACGATCGGGCGCTAGGCCTGACTCGCTGCCAGAGTCGGGTATGTTTCGGCAAAAATGCCTGCTTTGCTCTAACTTTGTTTCGACGCGTCTTTACGATTTCCGGATGATCCACCCGATCGCAAGGCGCTTTAGGAGCCTATTCATGTTCAGGACGATCAGTGCCGCCATCGCCGTGCTTGCCTTTACGGCGCCTGGTTTTGCCGGCGAGAAAACGGATCCCCGCTGCAGCCAATATGGCGAAGGGTTCGCTTATTCGGCCGATACCGGCATGTGCATCAGGGTCGGCGGCGAATTCAGGGCCGATTACGGGTTCAGGAAGCAGAGCGGCCTCGGCCAGCAGAGCGGCTTTGGCTCCACCGTCAAGGGCCATGTCGATGCGCGCGGCAACAGCGATCTCGGCCCGTTTCGCATCGTGGTCGAACCGACCGCCCGCAAGTTCTGAACCAGGCAGCTTTCCCGATCGAATCGCGAAGCTCGATCGGGCGGAAGCCGCAGGATCTCAGGTGCTTGCGATGCTTCATCCCCGTTCGCTTTGTGCGTTTTCGCACAGACAGTTTTGGCATTTCGTGAGCCGGCGGCTCCTGGCTCATTCTCGCCGGTTTTGCCTGCTTTCTTTGAGTTGAAGTTCCGGGACTTTTCGGTTCATACCGGTGGGTGACTTGACGCACATCATCCGGTTGAAGCCTCGCCGATCCTGCGAGGCTTGTTATCGAAATAGAACAGACTTCGGCATGAGGCAGATCCTTTTCCGCTCCCTCCAATTCGCGGCGCCCCGGCGGCAGGAGGCCCTGCCATGCGCGTGACGGTGGTCGGCTGTGGCGATGCCTTCGGATCGGGAGGACGGTTCAACACCGCCAGCCTGGTCGAGATCGAGGATGCGCAGGAGGGCCGTACCGTCTGCCTGCTGGATTGCGGTGCGACGACGATGACGGCGCTCGGCGCCATGGGCATCGATCCCGACCAGATCGACCTGATCATGCTGACCCACCTGCATGGCGATCATTTCGGCGGCATTCCCTTCCTGCTGCTCGATGCCCAGTGGGTGCGCAAGCGCACCCGTTCGCTGCGCATCATCGGCCCACCCGGCACGATCGAGCGCCTCTCCACCACCATCGAGGCGTTGTTCGCCGGCGCCACCATGGAGACGCCCTGGAGCTTTGCCTGGAGCGTGGAGGAAATGGCACCGGGGACGCAGCGCGAAGCCCAGGGCCTCACCATCCGTACCGTCGAGGTGGTCCATCCCTGCGGCGCGCCGGCCACGGCGGTGCGGCTGGAAGGCGGCGGCAAGGTCTTCGTGCATTCCGGCGACACCGAATGGACCGAGGTCCTGCCCGAGATCGCCGACGGCGCCGACCTGCTCTTCCTCGAATGCTTCGCTATCGAGGAGACCCCGCCCCATCTCGACTATAATCGCCTGCTCGCCCGCCGCGGCGACTTCAACGCCAAACGCGTGGTGCTCACCCATATGGGCCCGACCATGCTGGCCTATCGCGACAAGGTCGACCGCAGCCTGTTCGACCTTGCCGAGGACGGCATGGTGATCGAGGTCTAGCGGCTCCTCCCGGAGCGCGGACATCTTGTCCGCTCTTGTAGAGACATTGTCGGTTGGCAAGAAGAGCGGACATCGCGACATGTCTTCATGGCGCTGAGATGTCCGCGCTCCTACTGTCGTCACATCGGCGGCGCAGCACCGTTCTGCCCGGTGGCCACGCTGTTGGTTCGCCAGTCCTTGCCGTCAGGCTGGGCCACGACGAACACAGCGATCCCAGGTTTGATGATCGTTCGCTCGGCCGCATTGAACTGCACCACGGGAACCTGCGGCGGGATCATGATCTTGCGGCTGCCGCCGGGAAAGGTGAGCGTGACCTCCCGTCCCGCCGCGGTCGAGACGACCTCGCCCCCCACCGTGCCGTTGGTCATGCGCGCGCCCGGCTGGGAATCCCAATCCCGCTCGCCCTCGCCGCTCTTGACGCCCGGCGGGAAGACATGGACCTCCAGCGATTTGCCCGAACCGTCCGCCTGGGGGATCTGCGCCGTGCCGATGAAGCTGCCGGCATGGATGGCCTCGACGCTGATGGGTGCGACCAGCCGGGCCTTCCAGTCAGGTGTGAGATGGATCGCAACGCTCTGGCCGTCCTTGGTCTTGAGGCTGAGCCCCTTGCCGTCCAGCGCCTCGATCGTGCCGCGGAAGATCTTGCGCGGCGCCTCCTGCGCCTGGGCCGGGAGGATGAAGGCGAGCGCCAGCAAGCCGGCAAGCCGATAGGGTTTCGTCATGATGCAAACTCCACGCCCCCGCGACGCAACAGCGTCCCCGGGGACACCCTTGTGTCCCCGATGACGCAGCATAGCGCCGCGGCGGGACGAGGCGATTCACTTTGGCGGGAGCGGTACGCGATCGGCCCGATCAGGCCGCCTTGGCCTCGATGGCGCGGCGGACATGCGCGGCCGCCTCGAACAGCACTTCGACCCCGGCTCCCGGCTTGACCGCCTCGGTGGCGAGATGGCGCCGGTAGAGCCGCGCGCCCGGCCGGCCCGGGAAGAGGCCGATCATGTGGCGGGTGATCGAGCTCAGCCGTACGCCCTCAGCCAGCTGCGCCTCGATATAGGGCGCCATCGCTTCGATCGCCTCGAAGCCGTCGGCGACGGGCGCGGCCACGTCGAACAACGTGGGATCGACGGCCAGCAGGATTTCTGGGTTCTGATAGGCCTCGCGCCCAACCATCACGCCGTCGAGACGGGCCCGGTGCGTGCTCCATTCCTCGACGGCCTTGATGCCGCCATTGATGGAGATGTTGAGATCGCGATTGGCTTCCTTCAGCCGGTAGACGCGGCCATAGTCAAGCGGCGGCACGTCGCGGTTTTCCTTGGGGCTCAGGCCCTTCAGCCAGGCCTTGCGCGCATGCACGATCAGGGCATCGGCGCCAGCAGCCCGGACGGCCGCGGTGATACGGTCGAGCGCCGCCTCGGGATCCTGCTCGTCGATGCCGATGCGGCACTTGACGGTGACGGGCAGGTCGACCGCGGCCTTCATGGCGGCGATGCACTCGCCGACGAGTTCCGGCTCCGCCATCAGGCAGGCGCCGAACCGTCCCTCCTGCACGCGGTCGGACGGGCAGCCGACATTGAGATTGATCTCGTCATAGCCGAAATCGGCGCAGATGCGGGCCGCAGTGGCCAGGTCCTTCGGATTGGAGCCGCCGAGCTGCACGGCGATGGGATGTTCCTCGCCGGAAAAGCCGAGCAGACGCTGCCGGTCGCCATGGATCACGGCACCGGTGGTCACCATCTCGGTGTAAAGCAAGGCCTTCGCCGAGAGGATGCGATGGAAGAACCGACAATGACGATCCGTCCAGTCCATCATCGGGGCGATGGAAAAGTCTCTGTCCAACATGCTGCTTTCGTTGCTCTTTTACGCTCGCAGCGCCCATCAGGAGGGCATCGGGCCGCAGAGCGCCTGAGGCTCTTACAGCATTTTCCTGTCTTTTCAAAGAGTTGATCGGCCCATCGTCACCCGACGCGCTCGACATAATAGCGCGGGACGCGCCCCTTCTCTCGGTCACGATAGAAATCAGCGCAGAAATCGGCAAAGGCCCGGAAGCGGCGCGAGACGTGCCGGCGGCGGGAGTAGATCACGTCCATTCGATGAAGCGATCTCCATGAGGCCGGCAAGCGCGTTCTGGTCCGCGACGTGAAGAACCCGGGCAAGAAGGTCGGCAACGACACCTGGTGGGATCTGCCCGGCCCCGCCCTCGATATCATTAAGGCAATGTTGCGCTCCGCTGAGGAGATCTTCCCTTACAAGGTTGACGCGATAAGCTCCGGCTTCACCAGGCCGTGCAAGCTCCTTGGTATCGAAGACCTGCACCACCACGACCTGCGCCATGACGGCGTCAGCCGTCTTTTCGAGCTGGGGATGAACATTCCGCACGCGGCCGCCGTCTCTGGTCATCGATCGTGGAGCTTGCTGCAGCGCTATACACACATCAGGCAGACTGGTGACAAATATGCCAAGTGGAGTTGGATTTCTGCCGCCATTACGCCAATGGACCCAAATCGGCGATAATGGCACCACAATTACGCATCAGCGACGCGGCTTTACCCGGGAATTTGCGCGCCCTGCTTTTCCGCGCGAGCCATACCGTCTACGATAGACTGCAACATATTGCGTTCATCACCAGTAATATCGGAGCTATCCAAATGCTTTCGGGCGAGGTCGAGAATTTTATTCATGTCATATACCTGTAACTCAGGAAGCCTATCCATACTATATGTCACTAAGGAAGAACCGAGACTTCGGCTAACTAACCCTCTGGCTGTTTTTACCATAGCAATTGGGCTATCCTCAATTAGAGCGTTCAACCAAGACCTCGGAGTATCGACGCCTACTAAATCCTCCCACGCCCTCACTATGTCAAAGTAAAATGGCGCATTAGGAAGGCTTCCGTCGTCTCGCGAAGATTCGATTTTCGATAGCAACACAGGCTTTAGACGTTCAAAATCCTCCATTTGAATTAACGCGTCACTCGTGAAATCAGAAGGAAAGACACCCAAATCTCGCCCCATATCGACAAATACCGTCGCACAAAACGCAACCGATGAAGTATCTTTAAATGCAATATAAAGAGACTTCCCAGCTTCAGCGGAGCCCCAAAGCTTCAGCATCTCACGGAATAAAAATCGAATCTGGGCCCTGGGACTCAAGAAGACTAACCCCGGCTCCCATTCAATTGAGATAACCTTGTCGCCGACCTGAAAGATTTCATCAAGTAAGGCCTGCGTTGGTCTTACAGCATTGCGTCCGTGAAATCTGACACGAAGTTCCTCCAACATCTGCAGGAACATTGGCTCCCTACGTCTCGTGTTTTGGCCGATAAATTGATTGAAGATATTCGCAATCACATCTCGCTCATCTAGATTGGCAAATATTGTTTCCACCGTTTTCTTAGAAATAACATCTTTCGGCAGTCCCCAGCTAAAATATGTATCATACCCTTCCTTGCTTCCAACCCCTCGACGCTTAATAGTATTATCGTAATTCTCTGCACCAACCACTTCTGAATCAAGCCATTTAGATGCAGTTGGAAAAAGGACAGAAAGCACAGTCAATATTTGCGAACCGTTATCTTGACCGTGAAAGCGTTTTTTTAAATTTTCAACTTCGGATGTCTTAACCGCATCCCTGGCCATGACGAAACGGCCTTCCGAAAAAAGGAAGTCACGATTGTCGCGAATCCAACTAAATGCTGCTGGATCAAACAACTTCAGACCTTCCATTGCTAATAGATCCTGCCCATCTAACTCATTTTCAAAAGTGGGCCACGCCAGCTTGACTGCGTTAGAGAGCTTGAGAATATCGCGAGGAGAATTAATCCAGCGCTGAACGCCGTCCCTAACGAGATACTCCCATCTGAGATTCCTCTCAAATCCATCGAGCAAAAAAGAAATTTCTCTGTCTAGAATTGCCAACAAGTCATCTTTTCTTGGGTGAGGCAACTCAATTTCCTGCTGAATAATTTTTTCAGAATATCTCGGAAGATTCTGTGGGCCTTCAGCGTTCGTTGCCCTCTCAACAATGCGTCGATCATAAGAAAGTATGTAAATAACATTTGGAAGCTGACCTACGGTCTTAACCATCTGCATGATGGATCGAATCTCACTATCATCCAAACGATCTAGGTCATCAATCACAACTACAATACGTTTCTTGGAATCGCCCAGCTGAGCCCTCAGCTTTTCGTATGCCATTTGAATGGACGGCTCATCAAGAAAACGACTTATCATTCCGTTGATCGACTTTTTGGCCATCGCACCAGCAAATCCCGCCCCAACTTTGGTGGGATCAATGGTCATGCCTAGCGTGGCTAACGCATCAACTAATGAGTCGGCCGGGCCCCTAATCGTACGCAAGAACCTTTTCCATTTGTTTTTCCACCAGCCATCCTTGCGCTCGAAACGTTCAGATAAAATCTTAAAGAAAGATGCCATAAGATCTTGATGGCCTGCAACTATCCATGGCTTAAATTCAATAAACTCTATCATATCATCTGGATTTTTAATTTCCTGATTGTGCTTGTTTACATACGCTCTTACGAAATTAATTGTTGTCGACTTACCGCTACCCCAACGCCCATGCAAACCAAACACATAGCCATTGGGCGCACTCAGCCGCCTGATGGCATTGAAGAGCATCGCAGCAAACGGAGCATACCCGAGCAAATCATCCCGCCAAGGGTTTGCCTTGGGAAGATCGTCTCCGAGTTCATATTTACTTTGAGGAGCGCCCCTCATCACCGGTCGCCTCGTATTTTCCTGCTTCGAAGGGTAATTATATGGGATGCTTCTTGAGCTTCAATTCAACTACTGGGCATGAGTTACCTTAGCGGGCTTAATTGTTGCAATTCAAGGCTCCCGCGATGGCGAATTTTAAGCTCTCAATCCAGTTGACGTTTGTTGCCAACGGCGAAACGGCACTAGCCCGGTTCCAACGTCTAGAACGACCGCTTACAAGTCGCTTGTCTCCTGAGCAGCTTCAAAGGTCGTTCCGACAAACCGACGTGGAATGCCCTCTTGAGACTGTTATGATATTCGCCCGTGTCGGAACGCCGTACTTTGTGTTTAGGAGGGTGGAGTGGCCAAGCTGCCATCAACTAGGGACGTTCAAGAAGCCCTTAAGCACATTCTTTGGACGAGAGACGGCAAGACGATCACCGCCTCTGAGGCCTATCAACTCCTGGCGGAACACTTTCAGTTGGATCCGACGCTAACTCGCCGGGTGATCAGGCACGGAGCCGGCCAAGAAAACGCCTGGCAGAACCGATGCCGTACCGCTAGAAGGAACCTGGTTGCGCTCGGGGCAATGGAAAGAAGCCCAAGGAACCAGTGGTCTCTGACGGAGAGCGCGCGCAAGGGAATGCGCCGCAATCTTAGGGAGCTTGGGCTATAGTAGTGGATTATTTGCACTCGCGGCGCCCATCGAGAGGGCATCGGCCACCAAACGCCCGAGATTCTTCCAGCATTTTCCCGTCTTTTCAAAGAGTTGATCGGCCCGCCCTCAGCCGACGCGCTCGACATAATAGCGAGGGACCCGCCCCTTCTCTCGGTCACGATAGAAATCGGCGCAGAAATCGGCAAAGGCCCGGAAGCGGCGCGAGACGTGCCGGCGCCGGGAATAGATCAGGTTGATCGCTGTCTCCGGCGAACGCCAGTGCGGCAGCACGGGCGCAAGCAGGCCGTGCTCGCATTCGGTTTCGACGAAGAAGCCGGGCAGATAGGCGATGCCCTCGCCGGCCACCGCGAAATATTTGAGGGTCCAATAGTCGTTGGTCATGCAGCTCACCGGCGGCAGGATGTCGGTCTCCGTGCCCTGTGCATCGGCAAGGTACCAGGATTGCGGGCGGGTGGGCTGGCGGAAGATCAGGCCGCGATGGCGGGCGAGATCCTCGGTCGTTTCCGGCAGGCCGTGGCGCTCGAGATAATCGGGGCTGGCATAGAGCCCGTAGGAGGCCGTCGCCAGGCGGCGGCTGACATAGTCGATCTCGGACGGCTCACCCCAATGAAAGATGCCGTCGAGGGCAAGTTCGGTGACATCCGAGAAGGGCTGGCGCGAGGTGAGGAACATCACGTCGAGCACCACCTGCGGATAGTTCTGGCGGAAGGCGAACAGCAGTTCGGAGGTGATAGTGGTGCCGAACTCGCCGGTGGAACCGACCCGCAGCGTGCCGGCGACCTCGTGGCGCATCTCGGCCATGGCCGTCGCCGCGTCCTCGCAACTGGCCTGGATGCGGCGGGCATGACGCAGCAATTCGGAGCCGGCATCGGTGACATGAAGGTGATGGCCCTCGCGCACGAAGAGCTCGACGCCGAACTCGTCCTCGAGCTGGCGGATGCGGTGGCTGAGCGTCGATTTGGGCAGGCGGTGCAGCCGGGCGGCGGCGGAGATCGAGCGGGCATCCGCCACTTTCACGAAGCAATCGATGATGGAAAGGTCCATGCCGGCCTCAATTTCGTTCAAAGAATTGGACGATCAGTTCATCGAATAGCCCAATTCGGCCAGTTGTGTAAACGATCGATGGCCGGAATACTCCCTTCCAATCCAGGGAGGTTTCAGTGACGGATATACGGGAGTTCATTCGCGCCGCGTCGGGCCATGGCGCCAAGGCGAGCCTGGCGGTTCGAGGCGGCCGGCTGGTCAATGTGGTATCGGAGGAGATCTACAAGGCCGACATCGCCATTCTCGGCGATCGCATCATCGCCGTGGGCGACATCGCCGACCATATCGGGCCCGAGACCGAGATCGTCGATGCCAGCGGCAAATATCTCTGCCCGGGCATGATCGACGGGCATCTGCATGTCGAATGCTCCAAGCTCTCGATCACCAGCTTCGCCAAGGCCGTGGTGCCACTCGGCACCACCTCGATCGTCACGGGTCTCGACCAGATCATCGTGGTGGGCGGCCCGGCCGCGGCCCGCGAATTCCTCGACGAGGCGCGGCAGACCCCGCTGAAAGTGTTCTGGGGCGCACCCTGCAAGACGCCCTACACCATGCCCCGCTCCACCGTCGGGCACTATTTCGGCCCGCAGGATCACCTCGCCACCCATCACTGGCCGGAATGCGTCGGCATCTGGGAGACGGTGCGCGAGTTCATCCAGGAAGAAGATGCCGACGTGCTCAAGGCGATCGAGATCGCCGAGGCCAGCCGCCTGCCTCTGCTCGGCTGCTGCCCGATGACGCGCGGCGCCCGGCTCGACGCCTATCAGCAGGCCCGCGTGCGCGCCGACCATGAGAGCTACACGCCCGAGGAGATGCTGGAGAAACTGCGCGCCGGCATGCATGTGGTGGTGCGCGAATCCTCGATCTCGCACTTCCTGTCCGACAATCTGCGCATCGTCACCGAAATGGGCGTGAAGGCACTGCGCCGCATCAGCTTCTGCACCGACGACGTCGTCGCCAGCGACATCCTGGCCCGCGGCCATCTCGACAACATGGTCCGTATGGCGATCGCCATGGGCATCTCGCCGATGGCGGCGATCCAGATGGCAACGATCAATGGCGCCGATGCGCTGAGGATCGACGACAAGGTCGGCTCGATCTCGCCGGGCCGTGCCGCCGATATCCTGCTGGTCAACGACCTGCGCGACTTCAAGATCGAAGCGGTGATCGCCAAGGGTGCCCTGGCGGCGCGCGACGGCAGGATGGCCGTGGAGCTCGCGCCGCCGCCGCGTAGCGAGGCGCTGCTGCACTCGATCAAGCTCGAGCCGGTCAAGCCCGAGGAGATCGTGGTGCCCGTCACCGGCGCCGGCGACAGCGCCGACGTCCTGGCGATCGCGGTCACGCCCGAGAAGATCTTCGTGCGCACGCGGCGCGACGTGACGCTGCCGGTGAAGGACGGGCGTGTGCAAGCCGATATCGGCCAGGACGTGCAGTACATCACCGTGGTCGAGCGCTACGGCAAGACGCGCAACCGCCCCGTTGCCTTCACTTCGGGCTTCGGCCTGAAGGCCGGCGCCATGGCCAGCTCCACCGCGCCCGACGACAACAACATCATCTGCATCGGCACCAATCCAGAAGACATGGCCGTTGCCATCAACCATCTCATCGCCAACCAGGGCGGCCAGGTGGTGGTGCGCGACGGCAAGGTGCTCGAATTCCTGCATCTGCCGATCGGCGGCATCGTGGCGGATATCGAGCCTCAGGCAATGGCCGAGAAGGAATTGCGGCTCGACGACGCGGTGCGGAGCCTGGGCTGCGACCTGCCCTGGCCGTTCATGTACATGTTCGTGCTGCAGATCACGGCGATTCCCGACTACGCGATCACCGATCTCGGCGTGGTCGATTGCGTCAATCTGAAGGTGATCTCGCCAATGATCCAAGCGGCGGGCAGCGACATCGGGGCAGCGGCATAGACGGCCCCTGCCCAGCTCCATAACGACAATAATCCTGAGGGGAAGAGAAATGGGCTATCAAACCGATGTCGAGGCAAGGGGAACGGGCCAGGGCCAATCCTGGCTCGCCGCCGCGCTCGACCGCTATTTCCGGATATCGCACTTCGGATCGACGGTTCGCACCGAGATCCTGGCCGGGCTGACGACCTTCCTGGCGGCTTCCTACGTCATCGTCGTCAATCCCGCGATCCTGCTGCCGGCCGGAATTCCGTTCTCGGCCGGCGTCACCGCCACCGTGCTGGTCAGCTTCATCGGCAGCTGCGCCATGGGGCTCTATGCCCGCAGCCCGATCCTGGTGGCGCCCGGCATGGGTATCAACGCGCTCTTTACCTATACGATGGTGCTCGGCGCCAAGGTGCCGCTGGAGATCGCGCTCGGCTGCGTGTTGTGGGCTGGCGTGCTCTTCACCATCATGGCGATCCTCGACCTGCGCACGGCGGTGATCGAGGCGATACCGGCAGACCTTCGCTATGGCATCGCCTGCGGCATCGGCCTGTTCATCGCCCTGATCGGCCTGGTCAATGCCAAGTTCATCGTCTCGAATGCCGACACCATCGTCGGGCTCACCCATTTCTCGCCGGTGACGCTCACCTTCATCGCTGGTTTCATCGTCACGGTCGCGCTGGTGGTGCGCCGGCTGCCCGGCGCCATGATGCTCGGCATGATCACCACCACCCTTCTCGCCATCCCGATCGGGCGCTGGTGGGGCGATGGCGCCGCCTTCAATGCCGGCACGCCCGATCTGCACACGCTGGTCAACTGGAGCGGGCTGACCGCCGCCCCCGATTTCAGCTTCGTCGGCAAGATCGATCTGCTCGGCGCCCTGCAATTTGCCTATGCGCCCTTCATCTTCGTGTTCCTGTTCACGAATTTCGTCGAGGCGCTGTCGACCTTCCTCGGCCTGGCCGAAGCTGCCGACCTCAAGGACGAGAACGGCATGCCGCGCAACGTCAAGCAGTCGATGCATGTCGACGCCGTCGCCGCGCTGATCTCGGCGCCGCTCGGCACCAGCCCGGCCACGGTCTATCTGGAATCGGGCGCCGGCATCGCCCAGGGCGGCCGCACTGGCCTGGTCGCGCTGGTCTCGGGCCTGCTCTTCCTGCCCTTCCTGTTCCTGTCGCCGCTGCTTTCCCTGGTCCCGGCCATCGCCACGGCGCCGGTGCTGATCCTCACCGGCCTGTTCATGTCCGAGCCGATGGGCCGCATCCGATGGTCGAGCATGGAAGACGCCATCCCGGCCTTCCTCGCCATCGTGCTGATCCCCCTCACCTTCTCGATCACGCTCGGCCTGTCGCTCGCGGTCATCGCCTATGTCCTGCTCAAGCTTCTCGCCGGCAAGCCGGGCGAAGTGAGGCCGGTGATGTGGTTCATGGCGGTGCTCGCGGCCATGCTGGTGCTGCAGGTGCAGGCCTGACGATCCGCGCGGGCGGGTGCCTCGACGCCCGCCCGTCACTTCTTCGAATTGAAAGGACAGCAGGACATGCTGAAGCCCTGGTCTGAAATCGCGCCCCGGCTGGTCGACGTCGCCATGGGCCGCACGCCGGCCGATCTGGTCATCCGCAACGGGCGCTGGGTGAACGTCTATTCCGGCGAGATCGTGCCGGGAACCGACATCGCCGTTTCGGCCGGGCGCTTTGCCTATGTCGGCCCGGATGCCGGCCACGCCATCGGCCCCGAAACCAGGGTCGTCGACGCCGCCGGGCGCTATCTCGTGCCGGGCCTGTGCGACGGCCACATGCATGTCGAGAGCGGCCTGGTCACGGTGACCGAGTTCGCGCGCGCCGTCATCCCGCATGGCACCACGACCATGTTCATCGATCCGCACGAGATCGCCAATGTGCTCGGCCTGCCGGGCGTCAAGCTGATGAACGACGAGGCGCAAAGCCTGCCGATCAACATCCTTGTGCAGGTGCCGAGCTGCGTGCCGAGCGCGCCCGGGCTGGAGCGCGCCGGTGCCGAACTCAGCGCCGATGACGTCAAACAGGCCCTGTCCTGGCCCAACATCATCGGCCTCGGCGAGATGATGAATTTCCCTGGCGTCGCCTCGAACGATGCCAAGATGCTGGCGGAGATCGCAGCGACCCAGGCGGCCCGCCTCACCGTGGGCGGCCACTATGCCTCCCCCGATCTCGGCCGCGCCTTCCATGCCTATGCGGCTGGCGGCCCGGCCGACGATCACGAGGGCACCACGGTGGACGACGCCATCGCCCGGGTGCGCCAGGGCATGCGCGCCATGCTGCGCCTCGGCTCGGCCTGGTACGACGTCGCCGCGCAGGTCAAGGCGATCACCGAGCGCGGCCTCGATCCGCGCAACTTCATCCTGTGCACTGACGACAGCCATTCCGGCACGCTCGTCAATGACGGCCATATGAACCGGGTGGTGCGCCATGCCATCGCCCAGGGCCTGAAGCCCGTCACCGCCATCCAGATGGCGACGCTCAACACCGCGCAGCATTTCGGCCTCGAACGCGAGCTCGGTTCGATCGCGCCGGGCCGCCGCGCCGATCTCATCATCAGCTCCGACCTTGCGGCCCTCCCTGTCGAGATGGTGTACGCCCGCGGAGAGCTGCTGGCCGAGCATGGGGCGCTGACGGCGGAGATCCCGCGCTACGCCTATCCGGACAGTGCCTGCAACACGGTTCGGCTCGGCAAGCGCCTGGAGGCCGGGGATTTCGACATCGCCGCGCCCGGCGCCTCCGAGGTCACGGCCCGGGTGATCGGCGTGGTCGAGAACCAGGCGCCCACCAAGGCGCTGGAAAGGACGCTGCCGGTCGAGGACGGCATCGTCGGCATGGACAGGGCCAATGATGTCTGCCAGATCGCCCTGGTCGAGCGCCACCGCGCCACGGGCGAGGTGGTCAACGCCTTCGTGTCCGGCTTCGGCTACACCAGGGACTGCGCCATGGCCTCCACCGTGGCGCATGACAGCCATCACATGATCGTGGTGGGCACCAACAAAAGCGACATGGCGCTGGCTGCCAATCGGCTCGGAGAGGTCGGCGGCGGCATCGTGATGATCAGCGAGGGCCGCGAACTCGCTTTGGTCGAACTGCCCGTGGCCGGGCTGATGTCGGACGAGCGGGCGGAGATCGTGGCCGGGAAGGCGGGCCGGCTGGTCGAGGCGATGCGCGCCTGCGGCTGCACGCTCAACAACGCCTATATGCAGCACTCGCTGCTGGCGCTGGTGGTCATCCCGGAGCTGCGCATCTCCGACAAGGGCCTGATCGACGTCACCCGATTCGCCAAGACCTCGGTGCTGGTGGAGGGGTGACGCAAACCGAAAGCGGCGTGCCGGTCACGCCGCCTTCGCCGGACCGGCGGGGAAGACACCGGACATCACCGAAAAGCCCTGGATGCGCTTGACCCTGTCGGCCCAGCGGCGGATCGCCGGATAGTCCTGGCGGGGAATGCCGCCCTCCTCCGACAGCATCACATAGGGAAAGCAGGCAATGTCGGCGATGGTCGGCTGGGGCGCGCTGCACAGCCAGTCGCGCTTTTCCTGCTCGCCGAACCACAAATGCTCGTCGAGGATGCGGAACAGGCGGTGGGCGCCGGCCCGCGCCGCCTCGACGTCGAGCTCGTAGAACAGGCCATCATGCAGCCGCGCCGCCGAAGCCGTGGCGGTGATGCCGTCGGCGAAGGCCAGCCACTGGCTGATCTCGCCGAGCAAGGCCGGATTATCGCGCGGATACCAGCTGCCCCCAGCGTCATATTGGGCGGCGAGATAGACCATGATGGCCTGGGCGTCGCGCAGCACCAGCCCGTCATCCTCGATCACCGGCAATTGGCCGAGCGGATTGATCCTGAGGAACCAGTCCGACTTGTGCTCGCGGCCGGGATAGAAATCGACCGGCACGGTTTCATAGGGGATGCCGAGGATGCCCATCAGCAGGCGCAGCTTGTAGCAATTGCCCGAGAGTTCGTAGTCGTAGAGCTTGATCACGGTCATATCCCAGAATTGCAGTCTTGCAGGAAGAGTAGTGTTTCGTCATTGCGAGCGTAGCGAAGCAATCCAGGCTTAGCCGCACTCGAGAGACTGGATTGCTTCGCTACGCTCGCAATGACGGCTACAAAAATTATCGTTGCGCTAGAGATCGAGAATGAGGCGGGCGGATTTGGCACGCGACACGCAGGTCATGATCTTGGTGCCCGACTTCTTCTCGGCTTCGGTGAGATAGACGTCCTGGTGATCGGGCTCGCCCTCGATCACCGAGCACAGGCAGGTGCCGCAGGCGCCCTGCTCGCAGGAGGACGGCATGTCGATACCGGCCTCGCGCATGACTTCAAGAATGGTGCGCCCGGCCGGCACCTTCAGCGTCATGTTCGAGCGCGCCAAAGCGATCTCGAAGCTGGAACTATCGTCGATCTCCTTGGTGTTCTTGAAATACTCGAAATGTACCGCCTCTTCCGGCCAGCCGAGCTCTGCGGCGATGGCGCGGGCCGCCTCCAGCATCGGTCCCGGGCCGCAGAGATAGAGATGCGTGTCGCCATCATAGGCCCCGAGGATTTCGCGCAGCTTGGCCGCCGTCGCTTCCGGGCCGAGCCCGAGATGCGGCACCAGCGTTGCCTTCAACAGCTCCAGCCGATCGCGGAAGGCAAGCTGTGCCTCGTTCTGTGCGAAATAATGGAACTCATGCGCCAGCCCCTGGTGATACAGCGCCTGAGCCATGGCCAGCATCGGGGTCACGCCGATGCCGCCGGCGATGAAGATGGTCTTCAAAGCATCCCGGCGCAGGGGGAAATTGTTGCGCGGATCGGAAATCGCCAGCACGTCCCCTTCCCGCACGCTGTCATGCAGGCAGGCCGAGCCGCCCTTGGACTCGCGCTCCAGCTTGACGCCGATGACATAGCGGTCGGCCTCGCCGGGGCCGTTGGTGATGGAATATTGGCGGATCAGGCCGTTGGGCAGGTGCACGTCGATATGGGCGCCAGGCTGGAAGGTCGGTAGCAGGCCCTTCACCGGACGCAGCTCGAAACCGGCAATGCCATCGGCCGCCTGCCATTTGCGTGCCACCTCGACGCGAATGGTGGCCTTGCGCCCATGGGCGGCGAGTTCGGGCATCTCGGCAAGCTCGGGCGAGACGCGTTCGATCACCGCCTCCAGGGGCGTCGGCGTCGGCCGGGCAGCCGCTTCGCGCTCCAACCTGTCGCGCAATTTCGACAGGAGCTCATTGTGATGGCGCAGCACCGCCAGCCGTGCAGGCCCTTCCGGGATGGCATCGAGCACGCCCCGGATGACGGAGCGGTTGGAATCGACCGGCTGCACGAAGAAGACCGCCAGGGTCAAATGCTCGCCCTCCTTGGCGCGCAAGGCCACGCTCAACCCATCGGCGGCCTCGGCTACCGTCTCGGCCGATGTGCCGGCCAAGGCATCGCTCGGCTGGAAGCGATAGGCCTTCAGCCCTTCCGCCACGAATTCTGGCGGGGCATTCACCGGGATGCCGCGCAGGGCGAGGAGGTTGCCTTCCGAAAGACCGGTGATCTCCGGCACCTCGCCGAGCAGTTCCTCCGCCGACCAGATCAAGCCGTAGCGCTCGATCGAGGCGAAGGTGCGGTTGGTGATGGTGCGCGCCGGGGCATCGGCCGGATGGGCCGGGATATAGGTGCAGCCCGCCGTGCGGTTGGAATAGCGCCAGCCATGATACTGGCATTTGAGCTCCCGCCCGTCATTGATGCCGATGGACAGGCGCACGCCACGATGCAGGCAGCGGTTCTCCCAGATGTTGACGTAGCCGTCATCGGCGCGCCAGACGGCGAATTCGCGGCCGAGCAACTGGCCATGGAAGACATGGCGGAACGGCAGGTCGTGAGACGCGGCAATGGGATGCCAGCGGGTCTTGGCGGTCTCGAACATGGTGGTCTCCGGAATTCAGCAAAGCGTTTTGCGATGAGACGTCGTCACGTCGAACCGCAAAGACGCGTCGAAACAAAAAGCGAGAGCAAATAGGCGTTCACGCCTGAACGCGCTTTGCTCTTGTCGTCAGGTCGCAGCCGGGATGACGCCATATGTCACGCCCTTCTGGCTGAGCCAGCGGCGATAGGCGATCGCCGACTTGTCGGCGCGGATCGGCGTTTCGGCCCTGGGATCGAGCGGCAGGCGCTTGGGGAACTGGTTTTCGAGGATCGGCTTGTCCTGCCCGAAGATGGTCTGCTGGAAGCGCTTGATCACCTTGTCCTCGTTCTCCTCGTCGAGGACGCACAGCATCATGTGGGCGCGGACATGCTCCTGGTCGACCGGCTGCAGGAAGACGGCGATGACGTCGCGCCGACTCTCGTCGGCCGGGCTCGATTTGTAGAGCACCGAGCAGAAGGGATGGGGCACGCGGTAGACATAGTCGACATCGGCACCGCCGGTCGAGACGGTCGAAGCCATCGGCTGGAAGAAGCGGCAGCGCGTCGCCAGGATCTCGTCGCGCTCGACCGAGATCTCGACGTCATATTCCTTCACCTCGGTATGCGGCTCGGCGCCGAGGATGTCGGTGTGGACATAGGGAAAGTGGCCCATGTCGAGGAAGTTCTCGATGGCGCGCGGCGCCGAGACATTGACGCCCACGGTCGCGGCATTGAGGCGGCGGCGATCGGGTTCGGCGAATTCCGGGATGGGAAAGAGCTCGGCCGGCGGCGTGCCGAGTGAGGTCCAGAGATAGCCATAGGCAAGCTTGACCGGAAGGGTGTCCTCCAGGCTCGCGATATCGACGCTGCCCCCCTGACGAAGGCCGGGCCGGACCCGCCAGGCCGCGGCGTTACCCTGCTCGTCGACGGCATAGCCGAGCCTTTCCTCCAGCAGCACGGTCTCCGCCACCCTGCCGACGGGCATTTCGACAATTGCCGCAAGCGGGTGCCACAGATTGAGGGTCACCGGATCCTTGCATCGTGTCTGCGTCATGGCTCTTCCTCTTGAATCTCGGGGCGCAAGGCTTCAAAGCCGCGCCGGAATGGCGCCGTAGGAGACCGCATGGTCCCTGAGCCAGCGCCGGTAATGGACGGAGACGGCGTCGGCCCGGATCGGCGTCTCGGCGCGCGGATCGAGCGGCAGGCGCTTGGGCAGCTGGTTCTCCAGGATCGGCTTGTCCTGGGCGAAGATCAACTGCATGAAGCCGCGGATGGCGGCCTCGCCGGTGCCGTCCTTCACATAGCAGAGCAGCGGATGAGCGACGCAATTCTCCTCGTCCACCGGCTGGACGAACAGCACGATCACGTCCGAGCGATGCTTGTGTATGGAATTGCTCTTGTAGAGCGCCACCGTATAGGGCCGGATCACCTTGTAGACATAGTCGACCGTAAAGCCGCCTTGCGCGGATGGCGAGGCAAAAGGCTGGAAGAATTTGCATTCGGTCGCCAGGATCTCGTCAGCCTCGGTAACGCGCACATTGTAGGGCGCCACTTCGGTATGCGGCTCTTCACCCAGGGTACCCGCATGCACGAAGGGCAGATGGCCCAGATCGAGGAAGTTCTCGACGGCCCGCAGCCCGGAGGCACGGACGGCGATGGAGCCGCCGGTCACCAAATAGCGGTCCCCCTCCTCGGCCTCCGGCACGCACGGAATGTCGCGCTCCGGCACGCCCAGGCAGGCCCACAGAAAACCATAGCGGCAGGTTGAGGCGACCGTGCGCCCATCATCCTCGCGGACAACCCGCCAATCGGCGCCGTCGCCACTGCGAAGATCCAGCGCCACACCCAGCAGGCGGGTTTGGACGGGCTTACCGGGTATCAGGTTCGTCAGGTCGGCAATCACATGCCAGTCGTTCAGAAGAACTTGGTCGCTACAAAGGGTTGCCTGGCTCATCGCACCCTCCCCTCGGCTAGCTCTTCCCCATGAACCTAGCTCTGTTACGGGCATTGGAACCACAGGATTGGATATCAATCAATTAAAAATTGCACGACAAAGAAGGATTCTTGATTGACAGGGCGAGAGGATTGAATACCGATATGATGCAGGCAGTTTGGACATGCCGTGCTGCCGGCGCGGGAGATAATGGGCATGAGCAGCCGCTCGCAGGCGATCGCCGACATCCTGACCCGGGCCATCATCGAGCACCGGCTGGTGCCCGGCTGCAAGCTCGGCGAACGGGAGCTCGCCGAAATCTTCGACGTCAGCCGCATCGTGGTGCGCCAGGCCCTGATCCGGCTCGCCGATGACGGCCTCGCCCAGATCGAGCGCAATCGCGGTGCCTTCGTCGCCCGTCCCGGCATGCAGGAAGCGCTGGAAATCTACGACGCGCTGACCCTGGTCGAACAGGGCGTGGCGGCCCAGCTCAGCGACCGGCTGGGCCCGGCCGGCTGGGCCGAACTGCGCCAGCACGTCGAACGCCAGCGCCAGGCCATCGCGGCCGGCAACGATGCCCTGGCGGACGTTCTCGGGCAGGAGTTCCACACGATCTTCGTCCGCCTCAGCCGCAACAAGGTGATGCAGGACATTCATGCCCAGCTCGTTCGCCGGACCACGCTGCTGCGCTCGCTGGTCACCGCCGATTTCGACTATTGCAACCTGATCGACGACCATTCGCGGGTGATCGACCTGCTCGAAAAGGGCCGCCTCAAACAGGCGATGGAGCTGATCGATACCCATCACCGCAGCGTGGTGCGCGGCTACATCATGGACCGACAGGTCTTCCCGGAGCTATCACCCCGCGAAGCCCTGGAGCCTTATCTGGAACCGAAAGCCGGCGAAGCTTTGCGAACCCGGCGCGAAACTGCCCAGAAAAGCAATGGTGAGTCGGCAAAACATCGCCACAGCCACACTTCGAAATAGACACTTCCATACAGACTCGGCGACAAGCCGGGCAATCACCGAGCCAACAGAGGACTGCCATCATGATCGACCTGACGAGGCGCAAATTCCTGCAATATTCCGGCATGGCCGGCGCTGCCCTGGGAACCGGGAGCTTTGCGAGCCGCGCTTATGCGGATGAGCCGCTCAAGATCGGTGTCGTCTACGTCTCGCCCATCGCCGATATCGGCTGGACCAAGCAGCACAGCCTCGGCGTGGAAGCGATCAAGAAGGAATTCGGCGACAAGGTCGCGATCACCGTCATCGACAACATCTTCATGCCGCA
This sequence comes from Labrys sp. (in: a-proteobacteria), assembly GCF_047605565.1. NCBI lineage: Bacteria > Pseudomonadati > Pseudomonadota > Alphaproteobacteria > Hyphomicrobiales > Xanthobacteraceae > Labrys > Labrys sp. (in: a-proteobacteria). The sequence goes on along the minus strand of NZ_JASGFM010000010.1, from coordinate 87,698 downwards.
GGACGCCGAACGCGTCTTCCGTGAACTCGCCTCCTCGGGCAACAAGCTGATCTTCGGCACCAGCTTCTCACATGGCACGCCGCTGCAGAAGGTGGCGCCGCGCTTCCCCAAGATCGCCTTCGAGCATTGCTCGGGCATCGTGCACCTGGCCAATCTCGGCACCTTCGAAGCCAAATATTACGAGGGCACCTTCGTCGCCGGCGCCGCCGGCGCCCATATGAGCAAATCCGGCAAGATCGGCTTCATCGGCGGCTTCCCGATCCCCGACATCGTGGGCCCCGCCAATGCCCTGCTGCTCGGCGCCCAGAGCGTGAAGCCCGAGATCACCTGCAATGCGATCTTCCTCAATTCCTGGTTCGACCCCGGCAAGGAGAAGGAAGCGGCCAAGACCCTGCTGTCGCAGGGCTGCGACGTGATCTGCTCGATGACCGATACGGCGACCGGCGTGCAGGTCGCCGGCGAAGGCGGCGCCTGGTCGATCGGCTATGCCAGCGACATGGCCAAGTTCGGCTCCGGCAAGCAGCTCACCGCCTTCACGATGGACTGGTCGAGCGACTACGTGCGCGCGGCAAAAGGCGTGGCCGATGGCAATTGGAAGCCCGAGGCCCGCTGGGACGGCCTGGCCGGCGGCGTGGTCAAGATGGCGCCCTACAACGAGGCCATTCCCTCTGACGTGGTCACCAAGCTCAAGCAGCTGGAGGCCGATATCGGCTCGGGCAAGCTCCACCCCTATGCCGGCGAGCTCAAGGACCAGGCAGGCAATGTCAAGGTCGCGGCCGGTGCGGTGGCCACGGATGCCGAGATTCGCGGCATGAACTGGTTCGTCAAGGGCATGATCGGCAAGCTCGGGTGAGGAGAGAATCCGATCCCTCCGAGACAGAATGCACCCCGCTCGGCCGGGCCGATAAGGGCACGATTTGCCCTCTCCAGCGCAGCTGGGGAGGGTGGTCCGACAAAGTCGGGTCGGGAGGGGTGTGGCGGGCAGTGTGACAACCGTTCCTGGGCTGCTCGACCGTGATGCCACCTCGTTATGTCCGGTGCACTGCCCGCTACACCCCATCCGCCCAAACTTCGTTTGGGCACCTTCCCCACTTCGTGGAGAAGGATAGTTGCGCCTCTCTGGGGGAGCGCGGGTAGATCCAGCTTCTGTTCCTTCCCGCATCCCCACAGTTTCCATTCCCAATGCAGGACCGGCCATGACCCCGCGTCTCGAACTGCGCGACATCACCAAGACCTATCCCGGCGTCGTTGCCAATGACGGCATCTGCCTCTCGATCCTGCCCGGCGAAATCCATGCGGTGCTGGGCGAGAACGGTGCCGGCAAATCGACGCTGATGAAGATCATCTACGGTGCGGCCCAGGCCGATTCCGGCGAGATCCTTTGCGACGGCAGGCTGATCGAGGCGCATGACCCGGCAAGCTCGCGCGCCCTCGGCATCGAGATGGTCTACCAGCATTTCGCCCTGTTCGAGTCCGTCACCGTCGTCGAGAACATAGCCCTCAGCGCTCCCGGCCCTTTCCGGCTGGACGAGCTTGCCGGGCAGATCACGGCGCTGTCGGAACGCTACGGCATGCCGATCGATCCCTGGCGCCGGGTGCACGACCTCTCGGTCGGCGAACGCCAGCGTGTCGAAATCGTGCGCTGCCTCCTGCGCACGCCCAAGCTCCTGATCCTGGACGAGCCGACCTCGGTGCTCACGCCGCAGGCGGTGGTGAAACTGTTCGAGACACTGCGCCAGCTCGCCGCGGAGGGCTGCAGCATCCTCTATATCAGTCACAAGCTCGACGAGGTGCAGGCGCTTTGCGACTCCGCCACCGTACTGCGCAACGGCCGGGTGACCGGTACCGCCAAGCCCAAGCAGAGCACCTCGGTGGAGCTGGCTCGGCTGATGGTCGGCTCGGCCCTGCCCGAGATGAAAGTCACGCCCTCGACGCGCAGCGGCGAACCGATCCTCAGGGTGCGCGACCTGTCGGTGCCATCCGGCAAGGGTAGCGTCGCCCTGCATGACGTCGGCTTCGAGGTGCATGGCGGCGAGATCGTCGGCCTGGCCGGTGTCTCGGGCAATGGCCAGGCCGAGCTGATCGCCGCCCTCAGCGGCGAGCGGCCTGTCGCCGATCACGAGGCCATCCATTTCGGCGGGCAGCCGGTCGGCCGGCTCGACGCCGCCGCCAGGCGCCGGCGCGGTTTCGCCTTCGTGCCGGAGGAAAGGCTCGGCCGTGGTGCCGTGCCGCCGCACGCCCTATGGGAGAACGCCGTGCTGACGGCCCATGGCAAGGAGCTGGTGCGCCATGGCCTTGTCGACCGCAAGCGGGCAATGGGCTTTGCCGGCAGCGTCATCGAGACATTCAAGGTCAAGGCGAGCGGCCCGCGAGCCAGCGCACGCAGCCTGTCGGGCGGCAATTTGCAGAAATTCATCGTCGGGCGGGAAATCGCGCTGGCCCCGAAGCTGTTCCTGGTTTCCCAGCCGACCTGGGGGGTCGATGTCGGCGCGGCCGCCTTCATCCACCAGACCTTGATCGATCTCAGCCGCGCCGGTGCCGCCGTGCTGGTGATTTCCGAGGAACTCGACGAACTCTTCGAGATCTGCGACCGGCTGTTGGTGATCTGCCAGGGGCGGGTCTCGCCGCCCCTCGTCCGGAGCCAAACCAATCGTGAGGAGGTCGGCCTGCTCATGACCCGCATCGGCGGCCAGAGCCAGACTAAAGCGTTTTGCGAGTAGACGGTGTCACCAAGAATCGCAAAGACGCGTCGAAACAAAGAGTTAAAGCAAACGAGCGTTCAGCCATGAACGCGCTTTGCTTGAGCGGGAGCAGTTCCGTTGCGCTTCAAGATTGAACAAAGACCCGAACCATCCACCGCCATGCGCCTCGCCGCGCCCCTGGTCGCGGCCTTGCTCACTTTGCTGGTCGGCTCGATCCTGTTCGCGGCGCTGGGCCAGGATCCGCTCCAGACCCTGCACGCCTTCTTCATCGCGCCGCTGAATTCGATGAACGGCGTATCGGAATGGCTCTTGAAGGCCTCGCCCCTGATCCTGATCGCCTGCGGTCTCGCCGTCGGCTTCCGCGCCAATGTCTGGAATATCGGCGCGGAGGGCCAATTGATCATCGGGGCGATCGCCGCCTGCGGCGTCGGCCTGTTCTATCCCGATCCGGAAAGCCGGCTGCTGTTGCCGCTGATGATCCTGGCCGGTGCGCTGGCGGGCATGGCCTGGGCCGCGATTCCCGCCTTCCTCAGGGCGTGGATGAACACCAACGAGATCCTGGTCACCTTGATGCTCACCTATATCGCCGGCCTGCTGCTGTCCTGGCTGGTGCATGGTCCCTGGCGCGATCCCGCCGGCTTCAATTATCCGCAAACGGCCCTGTTGCCGCCTGCCGCGATGTTTCCGGTCTTCGACGATGCCTATCGCCTCAACACCTCTGTGATCCTCACCGTGATCGGCGTGATCGCGATGTGGCTGTTCACCGATCGCAGCTTCCTCGGCTACAAGATGTCGGTGAGCGGCGCGGCTCCGCTTGCCGCCCGCTATGCCGGCTTCCGCGAATCCGCGGCGGTATGGACAGGCCTGCTCGCCGGCGGCGCGGCCGCAGGCATTTCCGGCATGGCCGAACTGTCCGGGCCGCTCGGGCAATTGTCCCCGCAGATCTCGCCCGGCTATGGCTTTGCGGCGATCATCGTCGCCTTCATCGGCCGGCTCAACGCCTTCGGCATCGTGCTCGGCGGGTTGTTGATGTCGCTTCTCTTCCTCGGCGGCGAAAGCGTGCAGCTCACCATCGGCCTGTCCTCCTCGCTCACCCGCATCTTCCAGGGCATCCTGCTGTTCTTCCTGCTCGCTGCGGATTTCTTCATCTTCTACCGGTTCAGCCCCGTGCGGGAGCATGCCTGATGGATCTGTTCATCGCGATCTTCACCGGCACCATCATCGCCGCCACGCCGCTGATCTATGCCGCACTCGGCGAATTGGTGGTGGAGAAATCCGGCGTCCTCAACCTGGGCATCGAGGGCATGATGCTGATGGGCGCCGCCTTCGCCTTCTGGGCGGTGATGGCTGGTATGCCCATGCCCGTCGCCATCCTGATCGGCGCGCTGGCCGGCGCCGCGGCCTCGCTGCTGTTCGGCGTCCTCGCTCTCACCTTCCTCACCAACCAATATGCCGCCGGCCTGGCGCTCGCCATTTTCGGTTCCGGCGTCTCCGCCTTTGTCGGGCGTAATTTCGGCAGCGCCCCGATCGAGGCCCTGAAGCCGCTCGACATCCCCGTGCTCTCGCAGCTTCCGATGGTCGGGCCGATGTTCTTCCGCTTCGACGCGATGGTCTATCTCGCCTTCGTGCTGTTCGGGGCGATCAGCTGGTTCCTCTATCGCACCAAGGCCGGCCTGGTCCTGCGCACCATGGGCGAGTCGCCGGAGACCTCGCATGCCATCGGCTATCCGGTCGTGCGCATTCGCTACATGGCCGTGCTGTTCGGCGGCTTGATGGCGGGCCTTGCCGGTGCCTATCTCTCCGTCGCCTATACGCCGCTCTGGGTCGAGAACATGACATCCGGCAAGGGCTGGATCTCGCTGGCTTTGGTGGTCTTCGCCACCTGGCGGCCGCTGCGCGTGCTGCTCGGCGCCTGGCTGTTCGGCGGCATGACCATCCTGCAATTGCAGGGCCAGGCGCTCGGCATAGCGGTGCCGTCCGAGCTGTTGTCGGCCCTGCCCTATCTCGCCACCATCGTGGTGCTGGTCTTGATCTCGCGCAATCGCCAGATGCTGGCCCTGCATTTCCCAGCCTCGCTGGCCAAGCCGTTCAGGCCGGCGGGATGAGGGCAAGACCGATTGACTCATTGGCCGAATCCGTCAAACCGCCCATGATGGCTGCCGCCCTTTCCTCCTGAACGAATTACAACGGAACCGCCCCGATGTCGCTCGACCTCATCGTCACCAACGCCACCCTGCCCGACGGACGCACCGGCCAGGACATCGCGGTTTCGGGCGGGCGCATCACCGCCATCGAGCCGGGCATCGCGGCCGAGGCGGCCCAGCGCATCGACGCCGGCGGCCATCTGGTGGCGCCACCTTTCGTCGACTGCCACTTCCACATGGACGCCACCTTGTCGCTCGGCCTTCCCCGACTCAACCAGTCGGGCACGCTGCTGGAGGGCATTGCGCTCTGGGGCGAGCTCAAGCCCATGCTGACCCATGAGGCGGTGATCGAACGGGCGCTGCGCTATTGCGATCTTGCCGTCAGCCAGGGCCTGCTGGCCGTGCGCAGCCATGTCGACATCTGCGACGACCGCCTGCTCGCGGTGGAAGCCCTGCTCGAGGTCAAGGCCAGGGTAAAGCCCTATCTCGACCTGCAGCTCGTCGCCTTCCCGCAGGACGGCTATTACCGTTCACCTACCGCCGCCAGGAACCTGGAGCGGGCGCTCGACATGGGCGTCGACGTGGTCGGCGGCATTCCTCATTTCGAGCGTACGATGGAGGACGGCACCGCCTCGGTGAAGGCCCTGTGCGCCATCGCCGCCAAGCGCGGCCTGATGATCGACCTGCATTGCGACGAGAGCGACGATCCCCATTCGCGCCATATCGAGACGCTGGCGGCGGAGGCTCATCGCCTCGGCCTGGGCCGGCGAGCTGCCGGCTCGCATCTCACCTCCATGCACTCGATGGATTCCTACTACGTCTCAAAGCTGCTGCCGCTGATCCTGGAGGCGGGCATCTTCGCGATCGCCAACCCGCTGATCAACATCACCCTGCAGGGCCGCCACGACACCTATCCCAAGCGTCGCGGCCTGATGCGCATTCCCGAGATGCGCGCGCTCGGCATCCCCGTGGCGCTCGGCCAGGATTGCGTGATGGATCCCTGGTACGGGCTTGGTGGCGCTGACATGCTGGATGTCGCCCATATGGCCGTGCATGCCGCGCCGATGACCAGCCGCGAGGCGATACGCTGGGCCTTCGAGGCGGTGACGTCGGTGCCCGCCGCGGTGATGGGGCTGGAAGATTATGGCCTCGCCAAGGGCTGCCATGCCGATTTCGTCATCCTGCAGGCGGCCGATACGATCGAAGCAGTGCGCATGCGCCCCACCCGCCTCGCCGTCGTGCGCCGCGGCAAGGTGATTGCGCAGACCCCGGCCCGGCGCAGTACGCTCGACCTGCCGGACCGTCCCGCCAGCCTCGATCCGGCGAGCTATGCACCCAAGGCCGCGGGGTGAATGGGGGCTGGTCTTCAGACCGGCCCGAAAGCACGACACTGGCCGAAAGGGTCAAGGCTGGTCTGAAGACCAGCTCCCCAATTCAGATTTGACCATCTGGACAGGCGTCACGCCAAAGGGCACATTGCTCTGGCAAGAGCCGTCAAGTGCTTGGCAAACCAGACGTTCCATCCCGTATTTCGAACCGTTTTAATCTTCATCCGACAAGAGAGGGGAATGACATGTCGCGTAGAGATCGCAGCCCGCTTCAGGGGGAACCAGGCCTGTCGCGCCGCCATTTCATCGGGCTCGGCGCCGCCGGCCTGGTCGCGGCCGGGCTGCCGCTGTCGGCTCTCGCCGCCTCCGGCAAGAAATTGAAAGTCGCCGCGATCTTCGCCACCCCGATCGAGGAGCCCTGGGACAAGCAGATCCACCTCGCCCTCACCAAGGCGGCGAAGGAACTCGACATCGACTACAAGTTCTCCGAGAAGGTCCAGGCGGCCGATTTCGGCCGTGTCATGCGTGAATATGCCCAGGGCGGCTATGAGCTGGTGATGGGCGATGCCTTCGCGGCCGAGCGCGAATCCCGCCGTACCGCCAAGCAGTTCCCCAAGACCGCCTTCCTGTTCGGTTCCGGCGCCGGCCCGGCCGAGCCCAATTTCGGCGTGTTCGACAACTGGATCCACGAACCGGCCTATCTGTCGGGCCTGATCGCCGGCAAGATGACCAAGTCCAACACCGTCGGCGCCGTGGCCGCCATGGGCATTCCCGAGGTCAACCGCCTGGTGAACGCCTTCTTCGCCGGCGCCAAGGAAGCCAATCCACAGGTGAAGAAGAAGATCACCTTCATCGGCTCCTTCTTCGATCCGCCCAAGGCCAAGGAAGCTGCAATCGCCCAGATCGACGGCGGCGTCGACGTCATCTATGCCGAACGCTTCGGCGTGATCGACGCGGCCAAGGAAAAGAAGATCTACGCTATCTCCAACATGTCCGACCAGTCAGACCAGGGACCGGACACCGTGATCACCGGCCCGGTCTGGGACATGTACCCGACCGTGCAGCAGGCCATCAAGATGGTGCGGGCCGGCGTGTTCACCGCGCAGGATTACGGCGACTTCTCGCGCATGGCCAAGGGCGGCTCCTCGCTCGCGCCCTATCACAAGTTCGACAAGCTGCTGCCGGCCGAGGTGAAGGAACTGGTGGAGAAAAAGAAGGCGGAAATCCTCGCCGGCACCTTCCGCGTCGACGTCGACGAGAACACCCCCGTCTCGGACTGAGCATAATTTACCCTCCCCTGGAGGGGGAGGGTCGACGCGCAGCGTCGGGGTGGGGTGGCCAGCGCCCCTCAACGACGGTGTCGACATTGATGGTTTGGAAGAAAATTATTGCCGGCCATCACCCCACCCCGGACTTCGTCCGACCCTCCCCCTCCAGGGGAGGGTAGATCCAGGCCGATCTTTGCCCATGCCTCCTTCCCCTCCCCTCGTCGAGATGCGCGGCATCTCCAAGCGCTTCGGCGCCGTGCAGGCCAATGCGGACGTCGATCTCCTGGTGCGCCCGGGCGAGATCGTCGGCCTGCTCGGCGAGAACGGGGCCGGCAAGACCACGCTGATGAACATCCTGTTCGGCGCCTATGCGGCGGATGAGGGCGAGATCCTGATCGACGGGCAGGCAAGGCGCATCCAGAATTCTGCCGACGCGCTCAGCGCCGGCATCGGCATGGTGCACCAGCACTTTCATCTCGCGCCCCGCCTGAGCGTACTCGAAAACCTGCTGGTCGGCCTGCCGGGACGGGGCGGGCGGCTCGACCGGGTGGGCGCCCTCGCCCGCCTCGGCGAGATTGCCGCCAAGTTCAATCTTCGCCTCGATCCAGACAGGCCGGTGTCCTCGCTTGCTGTCGGCGAGCAGCAGCGCCTGGAGGTGATCAAGGCCCTGTTTCGCGGCGCCAGACTCCTCATCCTCGACGAACCCACCGCCGTCCTCGCTCCTGAGGAAGCGGAAGGGCTGTTCAAGGCGCTGCGGGCGATGACGGCCGAGGGCCTCGGCATCATCTTCATCTCGCACAAGCTCACCGAGGTGCGCGCCATCACCGATCGCTGCGTGGTGCTGCGCCATGGCCGCGTCGTCGGCTCGATCGCCGAACCCGCCAGGACTTCCTCGTCCGAGATGGCGCGGCTGATGTGCGGCCAGGAAATCGTGCCGCCGCAACGTCCCGCCTCCGAGCCCGGCGCCGTCGTCCTGTCGCTCGATGATGTCTCGACCGACCGGCATGGCGGCATGCGGCTTGCCGGCGTCTCGCTTTCCGTGCGCGAGGGCGAGATCCTCGGCATCGCCGGCGTGACCGGCAATGGCCAGCGCGCCCTGGCGGATGTGATCGCCGGCATGCTCGCTCCCTCGGCCGGCACGCTGAAGATCGCCGGCGCCAAGGTCGTACCCTATGGCCCGCGCCGCGTGCAGGAGATGGGGCTCGGCCGCATCCCCGAGGACCGCATGACCCAGGGCATGGTCACCGCCCTGCCGCTTGCCGACTCGATGGTGCTGCCGCGCGTCGGCACCGCCGCCTTCTCGGCGCGCGGCCTGCTCAAGCCTGGCGCCATCCAGGCCTTCGCCGAGGAACAGATCCGGGCCTTCGACATACGCTGCCCCGGGCCAATGGCGCGGGCCGGCTCGCTGTCCGGCGGCAACATGCAGAAGGCCCTGCTGGCGCGAGAACTCGCCTTCGATCCGAAGGTGCTGATCGTGGCCCAGCCCACGCGCGGCCTCGACGTCGGTGCCGCCCGCTTCGTGCATGAGCGCTTTCTGGATCTGCGTGCCCGCCGGCGCGGCCTGATCGTGATCAGCGAGGATCTGGAGGAGCTGCTCACCCTCTCAGACCGCATCGCCGTGCTCTATGAAGGGCGCGTCGCCGGCATCCTGCCCGCCGGCGAAGCCACGATCGAAAAACTCGGCCTCTTGATGACGGGAGCCCACTGATGCTCAGGCTGGAACCCCGCCAATCCACGCCCGTTTGGCTGAATCTCGCTCTGCCCGTGCTGGCGATCGCGATTGCGCTCGTCCTGTGCAGCGGCCTGATCATGCTCGCGGGCGCCAATGTCTTCGAGGCCTATGGCCTGATGCTGAAGGGTGCTTTCGGCGATTTCTACGCCTTCACCGAAACGCTGGTGAAGGCCGCACCGATGATCTTCACCGGCCTCGCCGTCGCCGTCGCCTTCCGCGCCAAGTTCTGGAACATCGGTGCCGAGGGCCAGTTGATGGCCGGCGCGGTGGCGAGCTGTTTCGTCGGCAGCTTTCCGATGCCCAGTGCCCTCGCCTATGTCGCCATGGCGCTCGCCGGCGCGCTGGCCGGCGGCGTCGCCGCGCTGATACCGGCCCTCCTCCGAGTGAAACTCAAGGTCGACGACGTCGTCTCCTCGCTTCTCCTCAATTCGGTGATCCTGCTCGGTGTGCTCGCTTTGATCGAAGGGCCCTGGAAGGATTCGCTCTCGGGCTATCCGATCTCGCCCCCGATTGAGGACAGCGCCAATTTCCCGGTGTTCTTCGAGGGCACACGGCTGCATCTGGGCGTGCTGGCGGCCCTAATCGCGGCGCCGGCCGTCTGGTTCCTGATCACGCGCACCACGCTGGGCTTTGCCATCCGCGTCACCGGCGAGAATGCCGAGGCGGCGGCCTATGGCGGCATCAAGGTCAATGCCATCCTGGTCGCCACCGCCTTGCTTTCGGGTGGGCTGGCGGGCCTTGCCGGCGTCGGCGAGGTGGGCGGCGTGCATTTCCAGGTGATGGGGGACCTGTCGCCGGGCTATGGCTATAGCGGCATCGTGATCGCCATGCTGGCGCGCCTCAATCCGCTCGGCGTGGTGCCGGCGGCCCTGTTCTTCGCGGCGGCGATGACCGGCGCTGAAGCGATGTCGCGCGCCACCGGCGTGCCGGTCTTCCTGGCCGACGTCATCCAGGGCACTTCGCTGCTGACCATGCTGGTCGCGCTGCTGTTCACCTCCTATCGCCTGCGCTATCAGAGGGCCGCAGCATGAACCTGGTCCTCGAACAGATCTTCCAGGTCGGTTTTTTCGCGGCGACCCTGCGCATCGCTACCCCGCTGATCTTCGCCACGCTCGGCGAGCTGATCTCGGAGCGATCAGGCGTACTCAATCTCGGCATCGAGGGCATCATGCTGCTCTCGGCCATGACCGGCTTCACCGCCGCCTACTTCACCGGTAGCCCCTGGCTCGGCGTCCTCGCCGCCATCGCGACCGGCGCCCTGCTCGGGGCGCTGCATGCCGTGCTGACGGTGGCGCTCGGCCTCAGCCAACATGTCTCGGGTATCGGCATCACCCTGTTCGCCTCTGGGCTCGCCTATTTCTTCTATCGCCTGGTGTTCGGCCAGCAGGCCTCGCCGCCGACCATCGCCGCCTTCCAGCCTGTGCCGATCCCCGGCCTTGCCGAGATACCGATCCTGGGGCCGATCCTGTTCCAGCAATACGCCCTGGTCTATCTCGCGCTGATCGGCGTCATCCTGACCGCCTTCCTGATCTATCGCACGCCCTGGGGCCTCGGCCTGCGCATGGTCGGCGAAAATCCGCGTGCCGCCGATTCCGCCGGCATCAGCGTCACCGCACGCCGCTTCGAGGCCGTCATCCTCGGCGGCGCCCTGATGGGCCTTGGTGGCGCCTTCCTCACCATGGCCCAGTTCAACGCCTTCACCTTCGGCGTGATCTCGGGGCGCGGCTGGATCTGCATTGCCCTGGTGGTGTTCGGGCGCTGGGATCCCCTGCGCGCCACCGGTGCCGCCCTGCTCTTTGCCTGCGTCGACGCGCTGCAACTGCGCCTGCAGGCGGTGGGCCTGGGGCATATCCCCTACCAGATCTTCCTGATGCTGCCCTTCCTGCTCACCATCGTCGCCATGGCGATGATGTCGCGCAACGCGGTGGCGCCGGCTGCCCTGCTCAAGCCCTTCCGCAAGGAGGAGCGCTGAGAACAACAAGGATTTATCGGAAGGCTTGTGGGCGGTAGAAACTTTCCTACCTTACAAGGAAGGAGACGCACGATGGCCGATGTCGAAAAAGTGGGCGTTTCTTTGACACCTGAATATGCCGACATAATGCGCTAGGTGGTCGAGGCAGGCGAGTATGCACCGGCTAACGAGGTCATGCGTGAAGCACTGCGCGATTGGAAGTTTCGTCGAACTCAGCGCGAACAAACAATCGAGGAGCTGCGCCGTATTTGGGATGGTGACCAAGCTTTTGCCCGCATGCGAAAGCGCATCGGCACAAAATTCCAAGACCTCGATCATTCCTCGGTGTGAGCGGCTTTTCCCGACAGCGGAATGCAAGCTATGAACGATGACAAGAAAGATATCATCTCGGGGAATTGGACGGGCAGAGGTCTGCCCGCTTCAGATGCGGCCAATGCAACTAAGCGGCCACTTCATTGGGGAGCGGGTATTGGCGCTTTAGTTGGAGTGACCTCCGCACAAGGGCACTGGCTATTGGCGATGGGGATGTTCGGGTTGGTGCTCGCTGTCTGGATGATAGGGAAGCTCAAACGGCGCCCTTCACACAAGCCCTAAGCAGCCATCTTTCCCGACAGTTGTTTTTCGCGAACAGTTTCTGTGTGAGCAAGCTTAGGTTTTGCTGCCGGCCGCAACAAAATGCAGCCGGTCCTGCCTTTCGCCTTGCCTCCGCCTGCGCCTTGCCGCTAGAAGGAGGCCATTCAGAAGGACCCGGTGAAATTCCGGGTGGCTCTTCCGGCCGCCGATCCGCCGGATAACGCAAATGGCGCGACAGCATCATCCAACCCGTTTCAGCGGGTATGGCCGCATGTCCCTTGCGAATTTTCTCATGAACAAATTGTCTGCCTATTCCCGGGAATGGTTTTCCAATCCGCGTGGCGACGTGCTTTCGGGCATCGTCGTCGCCCTTGCCCTGATCCCCGAAGCCATCGGCTTTTCGGTGATCGCGGGCGTCGACCCCAAGGTCGGCCTCTACGCCTCCGTGGTGATCGCCTGCGTGATCGCCTTCACCGGCGGGCGCCCCGCCATGATCTCGGCGGCCACCGCCTCCACCGCCGTGCTGATGACGGGCCTCGTACGCGACCACGGCTTGCAATATCTGTTCGCGGCCACCATCCTGATGGGCGCGTTCCAGATCATCGCCGGCTTCCTCAAGCTCGGCCGGCTGATGCGCTTCGTCTCCCAATCGGTGATGACGGGCTTCGTCAACGCCCTGGCGATCCTGATCTTCCTGGCCCAGCTGCCCGAGCTCGTGCATGTACCGGTGGCAACCTATGGCCTGATCGCCCTCGGCCTCGCCATCATCTATCTGTTTCCCTATGTCACCAGAGCCATTCCGGCACCTCTGGTCGCGATCGCCGTGCTCACTGCCATCGCCTGGGGTTTCGGGCTGGACGTGCGCACGGTGGCCCATCTGGGCGAGCTTCCCTCCACTTTGCCGAGCTTCGGTCTGCCTGAGGTGCCGCTGACGCTGGAAACGCTACGGATCCTGACACCGGTGGCGCTCACTCTGGCGGCCGTGGGCCTGCTCGAATCCCTGCTCACTGCGCAGATCGTCGACGACATGACGGATACGCCGAGCAACAAGAACCGCGAATGCGCCGGCCAGGGTATCGCGAACATGGCCTCGGCCCTGTTCGGCGGCATGGGCGGCTGCGCCATGATCGGCCAGTCGGTGATCAACGTGTCCTCCGGTGCGCGCGGCCGCCTGTCCTCGCTGGTGGCCGGTGGCTTTCTCCTGATCCTGCTGGTGGCGCTGCAGGATCTGCTCGCCATCGTGCCGGTCGCCGCCCTGACGGCGGTGATGATCATGGTCTCGATCAACACCTTCTCCTGGCGCTCGCTCCTGCAATTGCGCAGCAACCCCGTGCCTTCCTCGGTGGTGATGCTGGCAACCGTCGGCACCGTGGTTGTAACGGCCGACCTCGCCAAGGGCGTGCTGGTTGGCGTGCTCCTGTCGGGCGTGTTCTTCGCCGGCAAGGTCTCGCGCCTCAGCCGCGTGCGCTCGACCCTCTCGGCCGACGGCAAGGAGCGCGTCTACCGGGTCGAAGGCCAGATCTTCTTCGCCTCGGCAGGCACCTTCAGCGACGCCGTCGATGTGCAGGAACCCGTCGAGCGGATCGTCATCGACGTCGGGGCGGCGCATTTCTGGGACATCTCGGCGGTCGGCGCACTCGACCGCATCGTCCTCAAGGCGCGCCGCCACGGGCGCGAGGTCGAGGTCGTCGGCCTCAACGAGGCCAGCGCCACCCTGGTGGAACGCTTCGCCGTGCACGACAAGGAAGGCCAGCCCCGCTCCCTGCCCTCGCATTGAAGCGCGCTTCGTAAGGCCTTTGAAATCAGGGGACTCTGCCATCTCGTGATGGAAGAGTCCCTTTACCATGCCGGGCTCTTTCCCGCCCCGATGGAGCGCGATCAAAGACTCTGCTTGAAATGTTCTTGTTTTGTTCTAGTCTGAGCGAAACGGATCATAGCCATGACGATACGCGTTCCCCCTCCTTCTGTCCTCGCCGGCCAACGAGCCGAGAAGCTGGCGGAATTGCGTGCCCTGCTGCCCCGGCTCGACCATGTGCATGCCGATGCCGGCGTGCTGCCTTTTGGCATCGGGGCGATCGACGCGCGCCTGCCGGGTGGCGGCCTCGCCTTGGACGGCCTGCATGAAATTGCGCCGCAAACCATTTTCGACAATGGCTGCGCACTGGGTTTCCTCGCCTCCCGCCTGTCCCTGCGCCAGGCCAAGGGCATGGTCTGGCTGGTGACCTCGCCGCGCGGCCTGGCCGGCCTCGGGCGGCTCTACGGCCACGGCCTCAACGCCCTCGGCCTCGACCCCGCCGGGCTCATCATGGCCGCGGCCGGCGACGAGACCGAGGCCGCCTGGGCCATGGAGGAAATCCTGCGCTCCGGCGCCGCCGCGGCGGTGGCAGCCGTGACGGGCGGCGGCATGGACGCCGCCACCAGCCGACGCCTCCAGCTCGCGGCAGCCTCCGCCCCCTGTCCTCTCTTCCTTCTGCGCCCGCCTTTGGCCGCGCCTTCCCTGGCCGCGATCACCCGCTGGCGCATCGGCGCGGCCGCCGGGCCGCGCGATCGTTTCGGCCTTCTCACCGCCTGGCGCTGGCACGTTCGGCTCGAGCGCAGCCGCAACGGGCAAAGCGGATCCTGGCTCATGGAGTATGACCATGCCTCGCATCGTCTCGATCTATCTGCCACGCTGGCCGATCCAGCGCTTTCTCGTCGCCCAGAGCAACGCGCCAAGGTCGCTTGATACGATCGATGCTCATTACCCCTTCGTCCTGACGGTCGATGCCGCCGGAGGCCCGCGCATTGCCGCCGCCAGCAAGCCGGCCGAGATCGAGGGCCTTGCCGCGGGCGGGCTGGTCGCCGATGCGAGAGCCAAGGTGCCGGGGCTGCAGACCCGCCCGGCCATGCCGGAGGCCGATGCCAGGGCCCTGCACCGGCTCGGCCTATGGGCGATGCGCTATACGCCCTCCGTGGCCCTCTATCGCGAGGCCGACGGGGCCGACGGCCTGTTCCTCGACGTCACCGGCGCCAGCCATCTGGCGGGCGGCGAACAGACGCTTCTTGCCGACATCGTCAAGCGCCTGCGCCATCTTCGCCTCGGTGCGCGCGTGGCGCTGGCCGACACGCCGGGCGCGGCCTGGGCACTCTCCCGCTTCCATGCCCAGAACGGCACTGTCATCGCCGAGGACGGCGATCCCGGCCCGGCCCTTGCCGATCTGCCCCTGGCGGCCCTGCGCCTTGGCGACGTAACAGTCCAGACCCTGCGCCGCCTCGGCTTCACCCGTATCGGCGATCTCATCGGCAAGCCGCGCGCCCCCTTCGCCGCGCGTTTCGATGCGATCCTGCTCAAGCGCCTCGACCAGGCCATGGGGCGGCGTGAGGAAGCCCTCGCCTTGATCGAGCCGCCGCCGCTCTATCATCGCAGCCGCCAGCTCCTCGAGCCGGTGGTGAGCCAGGCGGCCGTGGTGCATGTCGCCGCCCGCCTGATGCAGGACCTGGTTCCCGCCCTCGTCGCGGGCGGGGTGGCAGCACGCGCCTTGCAGTTGCGCCTGTTCCGGGTCGATGGCGAGGTGCGCACCATCCATATCGGCCTTGCCGCCGCCACGCGCGATCCGGCCCATATCGCCAGGCTGGTGGAGCTCGACCTGGAACGGCTGGGCGAGACCATCGATGCCGGCTTCGGCTTCGAGACCATCAGCCTGACCGCCACCGTCACCGAGAAATTCGGCCAGCGTCAGAGCCGCCTGTCCCTCAAGGAAGGACGCCGGGATGCGCCGCCGGCCGATGCCGCCGAACGCCGGGCCGAGTTGATCGACGCCCTCCGCCAGCGCCTCGGCCCCGGCAGCGTACAGCGGCTCCATCCCGTCGCCCGGCACGATCCGGCCTTTGCCGAGGAGGCACGCGATGCCGCCGATCCCGAGCCAACTTGGCCGGCGGCCGATGGCTCGCATCAGCGGCCGCCTCTGTTCCTCGACCAGCCCGAGCCCCTGCAGATTCTTGCGACCAGCCCGGAAGGCCTGCCCGACCATGTCCGTTGGCGTGGCTCGTCCCATCGCATCACCGCACTGCAGGGGCCGGAGCGCATCGCCGGTCCCTGGTGGGAAGCGGCTCCCCCGGCCCTGCCCGACAAGCCGGGCAAGGAGGAATATGGCTGGGGCAAGATGGGGGAGGAATCGCCTGCCCTCCCCGACAGCGAAAGCCCTAAGAGCCAGAAGCGCAACCGCTTCGAGGATGGGGAAGCCACGCGTGAGCGCGCTGTCCTGCTGCCCGCGCCGACCCGTCAGGACTATTACGTCGCCGAGACACAGCACGGCCAGCGCTTCTGGCTCTGCCATGACGGCCGGCAGAACTGGTCCCTGCGAGGGCTGCTGGCATGAGGTATGAAAGAGAGGCCTATAGCGGCCATGCCGTCATTCCCGGCAGGGCGAAAGACCAGGCGCTTCCTGCGGATTTGCCGGCCCCTGCCCCACCTGCCTATGCCGAATTGGCCGTCACCACCAATTTCTCCTTCCTGCGCGGCGCCTCCTTCCCGCAGGACATGGTGCGGCAGGCCCACAGGCTCGGCCTGGCCGGCATCGGCGTCGCCGACCGCAACTCCTTCGCCGGCGTGGTCAGGGCCCTGCGCGAAGCCAGGAAATATCCGTCCCTGCACTATCTGCCCGGCGTGCGCCTCGTCACCGTGGATGGTTTCGAGGCCATCGCCTATCCCACCGACCGCGAGGCCTATGGCCGGCTCTGCCGCCTGCTCAGCGACAACAACAAGCGCATGGTGCGCGCGAAAGGCGAGTGCCAGTTCGGCTTCGAAGCCATTCTCGCCGCCTGCGAGGGGCAGAAGCTGATCGTGTTGCCGCCCGACACGCTCGATCCCCTCTTCGTCGCACGGGCAACCAGACTGGCCGAGGCCGCGCCAGGCTCCATCTATCTCGCCGGCAGCCACCGCCTCAAAGGCGACGAGCCCCGCCGCCTCGGCCTGCTCGCCGAGCTGGGCGAAAGGATCGGCGCCCCGATGGTTGCTATCAACGATGTGCTCTACCACGTCCCGGCCCAGCGGCCGCTCGCCGACATCCTCACCTGCATCCGCGAGAAATGCACCTTGGCCGAAGCCGGCTTGCGGCTCGAAATCAACGAAGAGCGCCATATCAAGTCGCCCGCAGAGATGGCCGTTCTCTTCGCCGATCATCCGCAGGCCTTGGCGCGCACGCTCGAAATCGTGGAGGCGTGCACGTTCAATCTAAGGGAGCTGAAATACGAATATCCGGACGAACCCATTCCGCCAGGCAAAACCGCCCAGCAACACCTGGAGGACTTGGCCTGGGCCGGTGCCAGGAAGCGCTTTGCCCGCGGAGTGCCGGAAAAAGTCGTCAACGCCGTTCGCGCCGAACTCGCTTTGATCGCCAAGCTGGAATTCGCGCCCTATTTCCTCACCGTGCATGACATCGTCGATCATGCCCGCAATACCCTCAAAGTCCTCTGCCAAGGACGCGGTTCGGCCGCGAACAGCGCCGTTTGCTATTGCCTGGGCATCACCGAGGTTAATCCTGAAGAAACGGAACTGTTGTTTTCGCGTTTCATCTCTGAAAACCGCGGCGAGCCACCGGATATCGACGTCGATTTCGAGCATGAACGGCGCGAGGAAGTCATCCAGTACATTTATGATCGCTACAAACGTCATCGTGCGGCAATCTGCTCGACCGTCATTCATTACCGTTCCAGGCGGGCGGTGGGCGAAGTCGGCAAGGTATTAGGCCTGACGCCGGACGTGACGGCGGCGCTGTCGAAGACGGTCTGGGGCATGGGCATGCAGACCTGGACACCCAGTCGGGTGCGCCAGGCGGGCCTCGATCCCGACAATCCGGTGATCCGCCAGGCGCTGCATTTCACCGCCGCCCTCACCGGCTTTCCCCGCCATCTGTCGCAGCATGTCGGCGGCTTCGTGCTCACGCGCGAGAGGCTTGATGACACCGTGCCCGTCTGCCACGCCACAATGGCGGACCGTACCTTCGTCGAATGGGACAAGGACGACATCGACGAATTGGGAATGATGAAGGTCGATGTTCTGGCGCTCGGCATGCTGAGCTGCATCCGGCGCGGGCTTGACCTGCTCGAACGTCATTACGACCGGCGCCTCGGCGCGATCGCGGCCCTGCCCCGCGACGATGAGGCCACCTACGACATGCTGTGCAAAGCCGATTCCGTCGGCGTGTTTCAGGTCGAGAGCCGGGCGCAGATGTCGATGCTGCCGCGCCTGAAACCCCGGAAATTTTATCACCTCGTCATTGAGGTCGCGATCGTCCGCCCCGGCCCGATCCAGGGGGGTATGGTACACCCCTATCTCAGGCGGCGAGATGGTCTCGAACCCATCATCTTTCCCTCACCTTCTCCCGAGTTCGGGAAAAAGGACGAGCTTGAGGACGTGCTGGGCCGCACGCTCGGCGTTCCCCTCTTCCAGGAACAGGCCATGGAGATCGCCATCAAGGCCGCCGGCTTCACGCCGGACGAGGCCGATGGCCTGAGACGCGCCATGGCGACCTTCCGGCACACCGGCACGATCGGCAACTACAAGGAGATGTTCATCGGCGGCATGGTGCGCCGTGGCTATGAACAGGCCTTCGCCGAGCGTTGCTTCAGCCAGATCGAGGGCTTCGGCGAATATGGCTTTCCCGAAAGCCATGCCGCCAGCTTTGCCGTGCTGGTCTATGTCTCCGCCTAT
Source organism: Labrys sp. (in: a-proteobacteria) (assembly GCF_047605565.1). Lineage (NCBI taxonomy): Bacteria > Pseudomonadati > Pseudomonadota > Alphaproteobacteria > Hyphomicrobiales > Xanthobacteraceae > Labrys > Labrys sp. (in: a-proteobacteria). Next base: position 69,288 of record NZ_JASGFM010000010.1, on the reverse strand, counting down.
ATCAAATGCCACTATCCCGACGTCTTCTGCGCCGCCATCCTCAACAGCCAGCCCATGGGCTTCTACCAGCCGGCGCAGCTGGTGCGGGATGCCGAAAATCACGGCGTCGAGATCCGGCCCGTCGACGTCAATTACAGCGAATGGGACTGCACGCTGGAACCGGCCGGCGACCCCACCAAACACCGCTTTGCCGTGCGTCTGGGCATGCGGCTGGTCTCCGGGCTGAAGAAAGACGAGATCACGGCAATGGCCGGCCGGCGCGGCAACGGCTTTTCCAGCCTGGAGCGCTTCGGCACGGCAAGCGGCCTGCCATTGGCGGCGATGCAGAAACTGGCGGAGGCCGATGCCTTCCGTTCTCTCGGCCTGGACAGGCGCGAGGCGCTCTGGGCGGTGCGTCGCTTCGAGACCATCGGCATCGGCGCTACCAGGACGAGCCGGGACATGCCGCTGCTGGCCGCCGATTTCGACGATGCCCTGTTCCCCGAGCCCGCCGTCGCCCTGCCCGTGATGTCGCAGAGCGAGCATGTGCTGGAGGACTATCAGTCGACGGGCCTGTCGCTCAAGGCCCACCCCTGTTCCTTCCTGCGCCCGCAATTGCAGCATCTCGGCGCCATCACCAACGAGGCGCATCGCGAGGGTAAGTTCAAGCAGGACAGCCTCGTCACCGTCGCCGGCCTGGTGGTGACGCGCCAGCGCCCCGGCACGGCCAGCGGCGTCGTCTTCATGACCATCGAGGACGAGACCGGCATCGCCAACATCATCGTGTGGTCGCGGACCTTCGAAAGGAATCGCCGTGCGGTGATGAATGCCCGTTTCGTCGCCATACGCGGCCGGCTGCAGCGTGCCAGCGACGTGGTGCATGTCATCGCCGAGGAAGTGCTCGACCTCTCCGCCGAACTCGCCCGCCTGCGCGACATGTCGGATGGCGCTTCACCACCGCCGCCGCCAGCTCAGCTTGAACTCAGCCTGTTCAAGAGCCGGGATTTCCATTGAGGAATTGGGCATGCCTGCCATCCGGGAGCAGATCCAGCTCGGGCTCGATTTCGGCCGAGAGGAGCCCATTGCCGTGCTGCGCGAGCGCCTGCTCGCGGCCTACGGCCCGCAGCGCCACGCCCGGCGACACACGCCGCCCGAGCAATTCGTCAAGGCACTGATCAGCTCGGAGACCTATGATCGCGACTCCGAAAAGGACTTCCAGGCCCTGTGCGAGCATTTCCGTCCCCTCGACAGGCTGGGGCAGGCCGACCCCCGCGAGGTGCTCACGCAGCTTGCCAACGTTACCCATCCCGAGAAGAAAGCCAGCCAGCTGGTGGCTTCGGTCGGTCGCATCGTCGAGCAGCGGGGACGCTTCGATCTCTCCCATCTCGCCGCGCTTTCAGTCGAAACCGGGATGGAGCTGCTCCAGCTTCATGACGGCATCGGCCCCAAATGCGCGGCGGCGGTGCTCAATTTCTCGACGCTCAGGCGGCGTGTCTTCGTGGTTGACCGGCACATCAGGCGTTTCGGCGAACGCTTCGGCCTGCTGCCCGACAATGCCAGCTTCACCAGGGCCCATCAGATCATGCTGCGCCTGATGCCGGCGAGCTGGGATGCCGACGACCTCTACGAACTGCACTGGCTGATCAAACGCTTCGGCCAGGAGGTCTGCACCAGCCAGCGTCCGCTCTGCTCGCGATGCGGGATGGCGGACCTGTGCCGGCATGGATCCGCCTTGGCATCAAAGATCCCGAGGCGATAGGTTCGATGCTGCCCTATGCCCTCGAAACCATGACGAATGAGACACAACTTCCTTCTCCCCTTGCGGGAGAAGGTGGCGCGTAGCGCCGGATGAGGGGTGTCAGTACATATCCCAAAAGGTCGCGGATCTCCCCTCATCCGCCCCTACGGGGCTCCTTCTCCCACAAGGGGAGAAGGATTCTCGCGCCTAATCCTGTAAATCTCAGGCCTGTCCCTGCGTCCGCTCCAGCAGCGACAACCAATTCTCATGGCCGATCTTGTGCAGCAGGGCCTGCGAATATCCCGCAGCGCGCATCCTCTCGATCAGGCGCGGCAGGCCGGCGACGCTGCCGATGGCGGCGGGGATCACCGCGCCGTCGAAGTCCGAACCGAAGGCGACGCCATCCTCGCCCAGACGCTCGACCAGGTAATCGAGATGGCGCACCATGACGTCGAGATCGGTATCCGCACGCATGGCGCCGTCCGGCCGCAGGAAGCAGGTTGCGAAATTGAGGCCGACGACACCGCTGCTCTCCCTGATGGCATCGAGCTGCCTGTCGGTGAGATTGCGCGTGGACTGGCACAAAGCGTGGACGTTGGAATGGGTGGCGACGAGCGGCGCCGTGCTCAACCCGGCAACGTCCCAGAAGCCCTTTTCGTTGAGATGCGAAAGGTCAATCATGATGCCGCGCTTGTTGCACTGCCTCACCAATTCGCGGCCGATCTCGGTCAGGCCGGGACCGGTATCCGGCGAGGCCGGGAAGCGGAAAGGCACGCCATGGGCGAAGATGTTGGGGCGGCTCCAGACCGGCCCGATCGAGCGCAGGCCGGCGGCGAAGAGCACGTCGAGGCTGGCGAAATCGGCATCGATCGCTTCCGCCCCCTCGATATGCAGGACGGCCGCGATCTTGCCGGCCGCCATGGCGGCACGGATCTCGGCGGCGCTTCGGCAGATGGCGACATCGTCGGGAAAGGCCCGTTCCAGTCGCAACATGATCGACAGCATGCCGACGGTCGAGGCCTGTGCCTTCTCCCAAGGCAGCAAGGGCGGCAGCGGCAGATCATAGCTCGCGCCCTTCATCTCCTCGTCCATATTGGTCGTCGAGGCCTGGGGAGGCGGGAACATTGCGAAGAAACCGCCGGCAAAACCGCCGGCGCGCGCCCGGGGCAGATCGATATGCCCGGCACCGTCGCCCTTACCGAACATCACCTCGGCCGATTTTGCCTTGCTGGAGGCTAGATGCAGCAACGTGTCGTTATGGCCATCGAAGACAGGGACGATGGCTGACGGTTCGACGGTCGGGTTCATGGGGCTGTCTTTCCAGGCCGGCAGCGCGATCATTCGGCCCGGGAGGGGCCGGCCTTCTCACCCAGGCGCTGCCACAAAGGATGCCTGAGAGAGAGCAAGCCCGGCCTTCGCGGCCGGGCCTGTTTCGTGGAGCGAATGTCGAGCGGGAGATCCTCTTCGATCAGCCCCGCAGCGACTTCAGATGGGCCACCAGCCCCTTGGTCGAGGCATCGAGCCCGTCGACGGTCGCGCCTTTCACCACCGGCAGCAGGCGCGAAGCGAGCTCCTTGCCGAGTTCCACGCCCCACTGGTCGAAGGAGTTGATGCCCCAGATCACGCCCTGCGTGAACACCTTGTGCTCGTAGAGCGCCACGAGGCGGCCGAGCATGCGCGGGGTGAGCTTGCGATAGGCGATGGTGGTGGTGGGGCGGCTGCCGGGGAATTCCTTGTGGGGAGCCAGAAGCGCGATCTTCTTGTCGTCGAGGCCCTGGGCCTTCAACACTGCAGTCGCCTCCTCCTGCGAACGGCCATGCATCAGCGCTTCGGTCTGCGCCAGGCAGTTCGCCATCAGGATGGCGTGGTGATCACCCATGCCGGCTTCATGCGGCTCGGCCGCGATGAGGAAGTCGGCCGGGATCACATTGGTGCCCTGGTGGATGAGCTGGTAGAAGGCGTGCTGGCCGTTGGTGCCGGGTTCGCCCCAGACCAGGGGACCGGTTTCCGAGGTCACCGGCGAGCCGTCGAGATGCACGCGCTTGCCGTTGGATTCCATGTCGAGCTGCTGCAGATAGGCCGGAAAGCGCCCGAGCCGCTGGTCATAGGGCAGCACGGCATGGGCGGCATAGCCCATGAAATTGCGATGCCAGATGCCGATCAGGCCCATCAGCACCGGGATGTTCTTCTCCAGCGGTGTGGTGGCGAAATGGTGGTCGACCTCATGGCCGCCGGCCAGGAATTCCGAGAAGTTCTCCGGCCCGACGGCGATCATCAGGCCGAGGCCGATGGCCGACCACATCGAATAGCGCCCACCGACCCAGTCCCAGAAACGGAACATCCGGTCCTTGTTGATGCCGAAGGCCTCGACCGCGACGATATTGGTGGAGATCGCCGCGAAATGGTCGCCCACCGCCGTCTCGCCCAGCGACTTGGCGATCCATTGCCGCGCCGACTGGGCGTTTGTCATGGTCTCGATGGTGGTGAAGGTCTTCGAGGAAACCAGGAACAGCGTGCGCGAAGGGTCGAGCCGCGACAGGGTGTCCGCCATGTCGGCGCCGTCGACATTGGAGACGAAATGGGCGCGCGGGCCGTCGGCATAGGGCGAGAGGGCACGGGCGCCCATGGCCGGGCCGAGGTCGGAGCCGCCGATGCCGATATTGACCACGTCGGTGAATTTGTCGCCGGTGGCGCCACGCAGCTCGCCCGAGCGAATTTTCTCGGCGAAGGCATAGCAGCGCGCCAGTTCCTCATGCACGTCGGGCACGACATTCTTGCCGTCAACCCGGATGTCGGCATCGGCAGGCGCGCGCAGGGCCGTATGCAGCACCGCCCTCCCCTCGGTGGTGTTGATCTTGTCGCCCTTCAGCATCTCGTCCCGGCGGGTCTCGATGCAATGCGCCCGCGCCAGCTGCAGCAGCAGGGACAGCGTCTCGTCGGCGATGCGGTTCTTGGAAAAATCCACCAGCACGTCGTCGAGGGTGAAAGAGAACTTGGCGAATCGGTCGGGATCCGCGGCGAAAAGGTCGCGCGTCGTCGTCGAGGCCAGTTTCTGTTTGTGGGCTTCGAGATCCTGCCAAACCTTTGCGGCCTGTGAATGCTCCATATCCGTTTCCCTTCCTCATTGTCCGAAGGCATGCCAAACTGCGGGGTGTGTTTGTCGCCCGGAGCGGGGGCATAAATCAATATTGGAACTGAAGGCATATGACGATTTCGGAAAGCATCAAGGCTCTGGCAACCGAGGCGACCGAATGGCGCCGTGACATTCATCGCCACCCGGAGTTGCTCTATGACGTCGAGCGCACGGCCGGGTTGGTGGCCGGGCTCCTGCGCGATTTCGGCTGTGACGAGGTCGTCGAGGGTATCGGCCGCACCGGCGTGGTCGGCGTGATCAGGGGGCGCCCCGGTTCGCGCAGCGTCGGCATGAGGGCCGACATGGATGCGCTGCCGATCCTGGAGGAGAGCGGCGTGCAATATGCCTCCACCGTGCCGGGCAAGATGCATGCCTGCGGCCATGACGGCCACACCGCCATGCTGCTGGGCGCAGCCAAGAACCTTGCCAGCACGCGCGATTTCAGCGGCAACGCCGTGGTGATCTTCCAACCAGCCGAAGAAGGCGGCGGCGGCGGCAAGGCCATGGTGGAGGACGGCCTGATGGAGCGCTTCGCCATCGAGGAAGTCTACGGCATGCACAATCTGCCGGGCTTGGCGCCCGGGCATTTTGCCATGTGCCACGGCCCGATCATGGCTTCCAGCGACACGTTCGACATCGACATCACCGGCCGGGGCGCCCATGCCGCCCGCCCGCATGAGAGCATCGATCCGGTGCTGGTCGCCGCCCAGATCGTCACGGCCCTGCAGAGCATCGTCTCGCGCAATGCCGATCCGCTCGACAGCGCGGTGATCTCGGTGACGACGATCCAGACAGGCGGGCCCTACAACGTCATCCCCTCCACCGCCCATCTGCACGGCACCTGTCGCGCCCTCACCGCCGGCATGCGCGCCTTGCTGGAGAAACGCCTGACCGAGGTCGCCGAACTGACAGCACAGGCCTTCGGCGCCAAGGCCAGGGTCACCTATCGGCATCAATATCCGGTGACGCGCAACCACGACGCCCAGACCGATTATTGCGGCGAGATTGCCCGCATGGTGGCAGGCTCTGCCGCTGTCGACACGGCCGCTCCGCCGATGATGGGGGCCGAGGACTTTTCCTACATGCTGGAGGCACGGCCCGGTGCCTTCATCTTCATCGGCAATGGCGACAGCGCCGGCCTGCACAACGCCGCCTATGATTTCAACGATGCCATCATCCCCGCCGGGATCAGCTATTGGACGCAACTGGCGCAAACACGGCTCGCCGGCTGAGAGCGTTGCCGTCTAGCCGAAACCATCACTGACGACACGCCCAGGCTCCCTGTTTCAAGGAACGTTCCGCATGTCCGATCGCGTCTCCCGGCCGTCCCTGGTCGCGCCCGACGACGACCCTCATCTCTGGCTGGAGGATATCGAAGGCAAAGATGCTCTTGCCTGGGTCAACGAACGCTCGCAGGCAACCCTGGGCCGCTTCGGCACCGCCGGTTTCGAGCGCGATCGCGATGCCCTGGCCGCAATCCTCGATCGTCCCGACCGAATTCCGGGAATCGGCCGGCGCGGCGAGTTCGTCTATAATTTCTGGACGGATGCCACCAATCCGCGCGGCCTGTGGCGGCGGACCACCCTCGCTTCCTACCGGCAGGCGGAACCGGCCTGGGATGTCCTGCTCGATCTCGACGCCCTTGCCGCGGCTGAGGGCGAAGACTGGGTCTGGGCCGGAGCATCGCTCGAACCCCATGAGCGGCTGCGCGCCATCCTCAGCCTGTCGCGCGGCGGTGCCGATGCGGCCGTGCACCGCGAATTCGACCTTGCGACGCGGAGCTTCGTCCCTGACGGCTTCACGCTGCCGGAAGCCAAGGGCGGTATCGCCTGGCTCGACGCCGACACGTTGCTGCTTTCCAGCGCACTTGGCGAGGGCATGGCGACAACGTCGGGCTACGCGCGCACGGTGCGCCTGTGGCGGCGCGGCGAAGATCCCCTGAAGACAGCGATCGTCTTCGAGGTCGATCCCACCTCGATGTCCGTCTGGGCCGGCATCGACCGCACCGACGGCAGCGAACGCATCTGGTTCCTCGAAAAGCCCGTCTTCTTCGAGACGCGCGGCTGGCTCGGCGACAGGAACGGCCCGGGCGAGGCCATCGACCTGCCGGCCGATTCGCAATGGGACGTGTTCGGCGACTGGCTGGGGGTGAAGCTGCGCACGGCCTGGGCTCCCACCGGTACCCGTTTTGCCGGCGACACCCTTCTCGGTATCTCCCTCTCCGCCTTCCGAGCGGGCAGCCGCGATTTTCAGATGCTGTTCGAACCGGCCGAGCGCCGCACCCTGGACGGCTTCTTCTGGAACCAGGGACAGCTCGTGCTGTCGATCCTCGACAATCTCCAACCCCGCTTCGAGCTCGTTAGTCCCTCGCCCGAGACCTGGCGCAGGCATGCCATCGACGTGCTGCCCTCCACGGGCGTCGTGCATGTCTGGTCGCTCGACGCGGAGGAGGCCGACACCAATGGCGAGGTGATGGTGTCGCTGCAGGACCCGATTACTCCGCCGCAAATGCTGCTGCTCGATGTAAGCAGGCCGGAGGCGGTGCAGAGCCCCCTCCTCCTCAAGCGCAGCCCCGACGCCTTCGACAGCAAGGGGCTCAAGGTCATCAAGCACGAGGCAGTCTCGGTCGACGGCGAGAAGATCCCCTATACGCTGGTCGGGCCTGCCGGCGAGACCGGCGAGGCACCGGTTCATCTCACGGCCTATGGCGGCTTCGGTGTTTCCGTCCTGCCCAGCTACAGCGCCTCGATCGGCAAGCTCTGGCTCGAACGGGGCGGCACCTCGGTCACTGCCAATATTCGCGGCGGTGGCGAGTTCGGCGCCCGCTGGCACGAGGCGGGCCGGCGCGAGGGCAAGCATCTCGCCCATGAGGATTTCGCGGCGGTAGCCGCCGACCTGGTCAGGCGCGGCATCACGCGGCCCGGGCGGATCGCGGCGGAAGGCGGCTCCAATGGCGGCCTCCTCATCGCGAACATGCTCACCCGCCACCCCGAGAAATTCGGCGCGCTGTTCTGCACCATCCCGCTGATCGACATGCGTCGCTACACCAAGCTTCTGGCCGGTGCGAGCTGGATCGATGAATATGGCGATCCGGACAAGCCGGAGGACTGGGCCTTCCTGCAGAAGATCTCCGCCTATCACGTCGCCGATACCGGCTCCTATCCGCCCATCCTGCTGGCCACCACACGTCGCGACGACAGGGTTCACCCCGCCCATGCCCGCAAAATGGCGGCCAAGCTGGAAGCGCTCGGCCATCGCGTCCATTTCTACGAACCGGAGGCCGGCGGCCACGGCTATGGCAAGGATAGCCGGGAACGCGCCTCCTTCATCGCCCTCGGCTATGCCTTTCTGCGCCAAGCCATCGGCTGGGAGAGTGAAATATGAGCGACCCGGTCCTGCCTGATTATGCCGACGTCGTCGCCGCCGCCGAGCGCATCCGCGGACAAGCCCATCGCACGCCGGTGATGACCTCGCGCAGTTTGGACGAGGAGCTCGGCGCACAGGTCTTCTTCAAATGCGAGAACTTGCAGCGCATGGGCGCCTTCAAGTTCCGCGGTGCCTTCAATGCCCTGTCGCGCTTCGACGACGAGCAGAAGCGCAGGGGCGTGGTGACCTTTTCCTCCGGCAACCATGCCCAGGCGATCGCCCTTGCAGCCCGCATCCTCGGCATTCCCGCCACGATCATCATGCCGCATGACGCACCGAAGGCAAAAGCCGAGGCCACCAAGGGGTATGGCGGCAAGATCATCTTCTATGATCGCTATACCGAAGACCGAGAGGTGATCGGGCGAAACCTGTCGCATGAGCAGGGTCTCACGCTGATCCCGCCCTACGACCACCCGGACGTACTCTGCGGCCAGGGCACCGCAGCCAAGGAACTCTTCGAGGAAGTCGGCGAACTCGATGCCTTCTTCGTCTGTCTCGGCGGCGGCGGGCTGCTCGCCGGATCGGCCCTGGCAACGCGGGCACTCTCGCCCAACTGCCGGCTCTACGGAGTCGAGCCGGAGGCCGGCAATGACGGCCAGCAATCCTTCCGCGCCGGCCGGATCGTCAGGATCGATACGCCCCGCACCATCGCCGACGGCGCGCAGACCCAATATCTGGGCGCCCATACCTTCCCGATCATCAAGCGCGATGTCGACGACATCCTCACCGTCTCGGATGCTGAACTCGTCGACTGCATGCGTTTCGCCGCCAGCCGCATGAAGCTCGTGATCGAGCCGACGGGCTGTCTCGGCTTTGCTGCCGCCCGCGCCATGAAGGCCGAACTCGCCGGCAAGCGTGTCGGCGTGCTGATCAGCGGCGGCAATGTGGATTTGGAGCGTTTTTGCGAATTGCTGGCGGAATAGGCCGGCTCTTGGTTCTTGGCTCACGCCAGCCTGGTCATGCCGTTCTGAAGCCGGATGATGTTGATCAGGGTGCGCAAGGCCGGGTGATTGTGGCGCCGGCTCGAGTAATACATGTGGAAAGGATCGCCATCCGAAGCCTGGTCGTCGAGGACGATCTCCAGGCTGCCTTCCGCCACCTCTTCGGCGATCCGCGCTTCCAGGACATAGGCGAGACCAAGCCCGGCCTTGGCGGCAATGATCGTGGTCGCCGTGTCGTTGAGGGTGATGAGGCCGGGGACGCGCAGCCGGCGCGCCGTCTCGCCGCTGCCGAGATCCCAGCGATAGGCGGTGTTGTCGCCCAGGAGCAGTTGCAGGCAGACATGGCCGGCGAGATCGTCCGGTGTCTGCGGTCGGCCATATTCCCTGAAATAGGCCGGGGAGCCGGCAACCACCCAGCGCTGGGGCCCTGTGAGCGGCACGGCAATCATGTCTTCCGGCACGTGATGGCCATAGCGCATGCCGGCATCATAGCCTTCGGCAACGATGTCGATGGGTCGGTCGTCCACCGCGACGGTCAGGCGGACATCCGGGCATTGGCGGGCGAATTCCGGCAAGGCCGGCGAGATCAACAGATGGGCGGCATCCCGGAACACGTTCAGGCGCAATTCGCCGAAACGTACGTTTCCGGGTGCCTCCAGCACCTCCAGGGCCGAGCCGATCACATCGAAGCCTTCTTCGAGGCGCTGCGCGAATTTCAGGCCGAGATCGGTCGGCGAAACAGCCCGGCTGGTGCGGTTGAGCAACTTGGCCCCGAGCCTGGCTTCGAGGCGCCGCATGGCGTGGCTGGCCGCCGACGGCGTCAGGCCAAGCTCGATGGCGGCCGTGGTGAAGCTGCGCCGGCGGACGATGGTCAGGAAGACGTTGAAATCGCCGAGATCGGTCCGCTCGAGAGCTGCCATCGATGAAAAAACTTCATTGCTTCTATGATTGTCATTCACACTAAACAAGGAGCGTTCGATCCACTCAAGTCCTATCCTGCCAACGAGATGCTGAAACACCGTCTGTCGCTCCCGCGGCGGCGCATGAAACGCAGGAATGGAACGATGAAGGAACGCCTGTTCGGCAAGACCGCGCGCAGTGTGTCGGAGATTGGTTTTGGTGCCTGGGCCATCGGTGGCTCTTGGGGCGATGTGCCGGATGGTGATGCGCGCGCCGCCCTGCATGCCGCGCTCGACGCCGGCACCACCTTCATCGATACCGCCGATGTCTATGGCGATGGCCGCTCGGAGCGCTTCATTGCCGAAGTGCTGAAGGAGCGTTCGGGTCCCCGCCCCTTCGTGGCAACCAAGGCCGGGCGCCAGCTCTCTCCCCACACTGCCGACGGCTACAACCGGGAAAACCTCACCGCTTTCGTCGAGCGCTCGCTGACGAACCTTGCCACCGATTGCCTCGACCTCGTGCAGCTTCACTGTCCTCCGACCGAGGTCTATTACCGGCCCGAAGTGTTCGGCGTCCTGGATGACCTAGTGGCCGCCGGGAAGATCCGCAATTACGGCGTCTCCGTCGAGAAGGTGGAGGAGGCGCTGAAGGCGATCGAATATCCCGGCGTCGTCTCGGTCCAGATCATCTACAACATCTTCCGCCAGCGCCCGGCCGAGCTCTTCTTCCGGGAAGCCAAGAGGCGCAACATCGCGGTAATCGCCCGCGTGCCGCTCGCTTCCGGCATGCTGACCGGCAAGATGAGCGCCGCCAGCCAGTTCGCGGCCGACGATCACCGCGCCTATAACCGCAATGGCGAGGCCTTCGACAAGGGCGAGACCTTCTCGGGCGTACCCTATGACGTCGCGCTGGCAGCCGTGGAGGAGATCCGGCCGCTGGTGCCCGACGGCATGACCATGTCGCAGTTCGCACTGGCCTGGATCCTGGCTGACGATGCCGTCACCACCGTCATCCCCGGCGCCAAGAATGCGGCCCAGGCCACGGCAAATGCCGCTGCCAGCGATGTGCCTGCTCTCCCGCAGGCGACGCTCGAAACACTGAAGAATCTCTACCAGGGCAAGATCGCCGCTTTCGTCCACCATCTGTGGTAGGCCATGGCCGGCCGGGTGCCGTTCGACGGCTCCTGGCCCCGGTTTTCACCGCGCCTCAAGTCACCCGACATCGCTTGACAATGGCTGAGGCAAATGCGGGACTATGCCCACAGGTTCTGCCTTCCGGTGCGGGGCAGCCGGCGGGGCATTTCCTATGCGTTTCCAGTCGCTTCTGGTGGCGGTTGCAGGGCTTCTGGCTGTCACTGCCGCCATCGCCCAATCCCTCAAACCCGATGAGATCCTGAGTTCGGTCACGGTGCAGCCGATCAGCGAGCCCAACCCGGTGCTTGGCGCCGATGGGCGCGTGCATCTCGCCTATGAATTGGTGATCAACAATCCGGGCAATGTGTTCGTACGGCTCGACAAGGTCGAGGCCGTCGACGAGGCCGGCAAGAGCCTGTCCTCCCTCCAGGGCGAAGGACTGGCCAAGATGATGCATCTTTACAGCGGCAGCGATCGCCAGCTGCCGCCCGGCGGCACCGCCATCGTCTTCATGGATGTCGATTTTGCCGCGAACGACGAGCTGCCCCAGCATGTCTCCGCCCGTATCGAGGCCTTCCGCGAGAATGAAGGCGCGGATGGCAAGCCCGTGCCGCTGCCGGCGGATGCCCCCATCTCCGCACAGTACAGCTTCATCGGTGGAACGACGGCGATCGGCAAGCCGGCCGTGGTGGTCGAGCCACCGCTGAGGGGCGCGGGCTGGGTTGCCGCCGACGGCTGCTGCGACACCGTCACCGCCCATCGCGGCGCCGTCATGGCCGTGAACGGGCGCCTGCGCGTGCCGGAGCGCTTCGCCATCGACTGGATCAGGCTCGACGCCGGCAGCCGCCTGTTCACCGGCAACGCGCAGGATCTGGCCAGCTATTCCTTCTACGGTGCCGAAGTCCATGCGGCGGCCGATGGCGTGGTGGTCAATCTCTACGACCAGGCCGACGAGCAGGTCCCGAGCCGGCCGGCCCGCGGCATCGTCCCCGCCAATATCGGCGGCAACATGCTGGTGACCGAGATCGGCAATGGTGCCTTTGCCTTCTATGCCCATCTGCAGCGCGGCAGCCTCAGGGTCAAGCTGGGCGAGCGCGTGAAAGCCGGCCAGGTCATCGGCCTGGTCGGCAATACCGGCAATTCCACCGCTCCCCATCTGCACTTCCAGTTGATGGACGACCCCTCGCCGCTCAATGCCAACAGCCTGCCCTTCGTGCTCACGCGCTTCTCCGGGCAGGGCGTGCTCGCGCCGGGGAACGAGGAGGAACTCGAGCAAGGCGCGGTAGCCCGGATCGAGCCACGCTGGCGCGGAGACCATGTCAATCAGCTCCCGCTGAACGACCAGGTCGTCGATTTTCACTAGGCTTCGTTCTCCCGGGGGCGCCGCATGTTCATTCTGCTGCATCAGTTGTCACTGCCCGTCATGTTCGCAACGGTGCTGGTGATCTGCCTGGTGATCACCTGGATCGTCATCGGCCTCGTCCGCTTCGCCATTGCGAAAGGCGGCTACGCCGCCGACGAGGCGTTGCCCATCCGCGAATCGATCGTCGGTGTCTGCGCCACCATCTTCGGCCTGATGGTGGCCTTTTCGGCGGCGGGCCTGTGGGCCGATTCCCTCGCCGCCCGCAGCGCCGTCCAGCAGGAAGCCGATGCGATCGAGAACGTCCTGGTGCTTTCCGCCGGCCTTCCGGCCGATCTCCAGACCAGTGTGCGCGACGGCCTCAAGGCCTATGTGGCGCAGGTCGTCTCCGGCGATTGGCCCGCCATGGCCAATGGCGAGCGCATCGAAAGCCCGGTTTTCGATCGCTCCGGCGACATCCTCATCAATGCGATCGAGCTCGTCTCGCGCCAGAACGGAACCAATGCCCAGCCTGCCGCCTATCAGCCTTTGGTCAATCAATTACTGGCCGTGCGCCATGCGCGCCTGCTCCGGCTCTCGGCCTCGAACACCGGCATGAGTTGGGCGCAATGGATCGCGATCTGGATCATTTCGACGGTGACCGTCACGGCCATCGCCATCTGCAACAACCATGTCCCCCGCATGCAGATCCTCGCCACCCATATCTTCGTGGTGGTGGTGACGGCAGCCTATTTCGTCATCCTCGCGCATGACCGCCCGTTCATGGGGCAGATCTCGGTAAAGCCGACCGCGTTCCTGGCGGTCAACACCAATTGACGGCCGGCTGCGCTCCGACCTGCCTCAACGGGCCAGAGCTGCGAAATCGCCCTTGAAGCGGGCCGCGCAACGGCCGCCATAGTCGATCTCGGCCAGGACCGGGATGCGGGCCTTGCCCCTGCGCGCGAAGGTCTCGAGCATCGGCTCCCATTTGTCGGGCTCCGCCAGGACGGAGCGGGCCGAAAAATCGCCTTCCACCGGCGCCAGGTAATCCATGTGGACGGAGCCGACGACGAGGCTGCAATCGAGCCCCTCGCTTCTCAGCTTGAGATGGGCAAGCGACCAGGCGGCGAGCGTGGCCAAAGTGGCGAGGCTGCCGCCGAAAGCCGTGCGGTGATGGTTGATATTGGCGGAAAGCGGGGCGCCGAGCCGTACGGAATCCGGCCCGATTTCGAGAACCCGGACCTGCATGGCCTGTGTGAGCGGAATATTGCCATGGAGATCGGCTTCAAGCTCGGCGGGCAGCAAGGCGGCCTCCTCTCAGAGAATTATTCCAACTCGCGTCGTGGCTGCTTCTTCCTGGGACCGCAGGCGTCCTCGCCTGCTCTTCCCATCCTGAAAGCGCGGCGCTTCCAAGAGCAGGCGAGGACGCCTGCGGTCCCAGGAGAGCCATTACCTCGACAGGTCCAAATTTGGAGACTTGATCACCCGCCCGCTCTATCGCTCGCCGACAATTTTCTCAACCGCTTCCGGCCAATCGAGCAAAGCCCTTCCCCGCGGCGACAGGCGATAGCCGACCTGCAGGCTTTCGGTGAGGCCGAGGGCCTTGAGCTTGCGGATGTCAGCCTTGAGCGCGAGTTTCTCACAGCCGAGCCGGGCGGCAATCTCGGCGGCGGTGATGCCGTCCTGCCCGGCGATCAGGCCGAGCACGACGGTCGTCCACGGGCCGGCGCGATGGCTGCGGTCGAGCCTGGCGAGGGCGACGCGCAGCATGCCGACATCAGCTTCATCGAGAGCGGCTGCGTCGCGCAAGGCAATGCGCGGATCGTCCCCCATCCGATGGAAGACAATGCGGTAGAGCTGCCCCTCCTGCCTCAGGTCGCGTCGGAGAGCCTCGATCGAAGCAAACCCAGCCAGAACTGCCTGTTCGTCAGTGAGATCGGCGAACTCGATCGCATCCACCGCCTCGATCGCCAGGACACCGATGGCAGTGGTGAGCGTTCCGCCGGCGCGCACGGTCGGCCGCGTCCAGCGCCGGAAGGCCAGCCTCACCTTGCCGGCGGCGATGCCATCGAGCGTGGCCTGCTTGAACAGCATCGTTCGCGGAAGGCCTCAGCCCGCCAGCCGCCGGTCGTGCTCGATCACGGCATTGAGCAGCACCTGCGCGCCCGCCGCGCATTCGTCGAAGGAGGTCGATTCGGCCTCATTGTGGCTTAGGCCGCCCTCGCAGGGTACGAAGATCATGGTGGTCGGCGCGACACGGGCGATATAGGCCGCGTCATGGCCGGCGCCCGACACCATGCGGCGCATGGCAAAGCCTGCCTTGTCGGCACCGTGCTCGACGCATTCGATCAGCTCGGGCGCGAATTTCACCGCGGGCGAAATCCAGATGCGCTTTTCCTCATAGGCAAGCTTCATCGGCGGCAGTGCAGCCTCGAGGGCAGCCCGGAATTCCCGCTCCATCACTTCCAGCACCTCCTCGTCGGGATGGCGCAGATCGACGGTAAAGAAGACCTCGCCCGGCACCACGTTGCGGCTGTTGGGCTTGTTCTCGATCAGGCCGACGGTGGCCACGCCCGGCTGGTGCTTCTGGCCGATGGCGTCGATCGCCTCGATGATACGGGCGGCACCCAGCAGCGCATTCTTGCGCAGATACATCGGCGTAGCGCCGGTATGGGCATCCTGGCCGGTCACCGTAACCTCATACCAGCGCATACCCTGCACGCCGGTGACCACGCCGATCATCGTCTGCTCGTCCTCGAGGATCGGGCCCTGTTCGATATGAAGCTCGAACATCGCCTGGAACTTGTGGGCGCCGGCCTTCTCGGCGCCGCGATAGCCGATGCGCTCCAATTCGTCCTTGAAGCTGATGCCGTCGCGGTCGAGGCGCTCATAGGCGTAATCGGGCGTGAACACGCCGGCAAACACGCCAGAGGCCAGCATGGCCGGGGCAAAGCGGGAGCCTTCCTCATTGGTCCAGTTGATGATCTCGACCGGCGCGTTGGTCTCATAGCCCTGCTCATGCAGGGTGCGCATCGCTTCCAACGCGCCGAGCACGCCGAGTACGCCATCGAACTTGCCGCCGGTCGGCTGGGTGTCGAGATGGGAGCCCATGGCGATCGGCGGC
This sequence comes from Labrys sp. (in: a-proteobacteria), assembly GCF_047605565.1. NCBI lineage: Bacteria > Pseudomonadati > Pseudomonadota > Alphaproteobacteria > Hyphomicrobiales > Xanthobacteraceae > Labrys > Labrys sp. (in: a-proteobacteria). The sequence goes on along the minus strand of NZ_JASGFM010000010.1, from coordinate 53,575 downwards.
AAATCATTGTTCCTGCCCGGGCGCACCGCGAACATGTTGCCGACTTCGTCGACGCTCACCGTGCAGCCGAGCGCCTCGCATTGCGCCTTGAACCAGTCGCGAACCTTCTTGTCCTCGTCCGACAGGGTCAGGCGCTTGATGCCGCCCTTGGCCGTGCCGCCGAACTTGGCGGTTTCCATCAGGCTGTCCCACAGGCGCTGCGGATTGATGTTGAGATTGGTGAGCATGGTGAGGCCTTTCTGAAGAAAACGGGCAGTTGTTCAATGCTTAGTCCGAGACGGCGACCAAACGGCCGAAGATCCCACCAGCGGAGATCCAACCATTGATACCCCCTCGGTTGTTGCCGATCTGGAATTGACCGTCTCTAACGGCCTTTATGAGGTGCAGGTATTGCGCGCCACGCACACGACACAGGACAATATCCCCTTCGACGAGCAGGGCATGATCGGCGATCGGAACGACGGTGCAGAGTTGACCGCTGGCGATTTTGCCTTTCATCGAAGCGCCGCGCGGACGAAATTGAACCGTCTCACCAGCCTGTAGTCGCTCGATATATCGGGTGGCCCAAGACACCGTTCTCTCCTTTCGGGGTGATCATGAGAGATCGTGAAGCGCCTTGCCGTTGGGCTGAGACAGGCGGAAATCCGAGAAGCAGACGGCGAGACCCGATCGCTCCGGCGTACAGCACATCGGGCCGACCTGATAGGATGCCGCCTTCGGAAACGGTGCCAGCCGCACCAGCGGCCAGACTAGCCCGTCCGTCGAATATTGCAGCCTCAATACCCCGTCTGCGACGGTGAGGCGCAGGCGGAAATCGCCGGGATTGCCCGGAAAGGGGCCGGTCGCCCAATCCGACTGCCCCACGGTCAGCACGCTGCCGAGCATGGGTGCATCGTCATTATATTCGATGCCGGCCTTCAGCCAGGTCTCGTCATCGAACCGGACCATCAGGCCGGCCTGGTCATAGAGTGTCTCGAAGCGGGCCTGAACGCGCAATTCCGCGGTGAAATCGCCGCCGCTGTCGAGATGGAAGAAATGGCCGCTATGACGGGTGAAGCCGTAATGGGTCTTGCGCCAGAAATCGGTGGCCTCGCCGGTCACGACCTCCAGGCGATCGCCGGCCAGCGACCAGGACGGCGGCTCGTTGAGCCAGCTCCCGTGCTGGAGGGAAGTGGGAGGTGTTGGCATGGCAGGGTCCGAATGGGGGGCGGGTCTTCAGACCCGCCTGATATTTGACGCTAAGAGAAGATGGCGGGTCTGAAGACCCGCCCCCCAATTATGGCGTGACCTCGATACGCGAGACCGGCCTGGGCTTGCTGAGTTCCTTCCAGGTGGCGTTCGCCACTGCAGCGGCCGGGAACGGATCGCGCTGGATGAAGGCACCGTCGCCCTTCTGGAGCTGGACCTGCTTGTCCTTCCAGGCAATGCGCCCACGCGACAGGGTAATGATCGGCAGGCCCGTGCATTCATAGCCCTCAAACACATTGTATTCGACACGGCTGAGCTGGGTCTTGGCCCGGATGGTCTTGGTAGCCGCCGGATCCCAGATGGTGAGATCGGCATCCGAACCGACCGCAATCGCTCCCTTGCGGGGATAGATGTTGAGGATGCGGGCGATGTTGGTGGAGGTCACCGCCACGAATTCCTCCTTGGTGAGGCGGCCAGTCTTGACGCCCGCCGTCCACAGCACCGGCATGCGGTCTTCGAGCCCACCGGTGCCATTGGGGATCTTGCGGAAATCCCCCACGCCCATGCGCTTCTGCTCGGCGGTGAAGGCACAATGGTCGGTAGCCACCACCTGGAGCGAGCCCGAGGCGAGGCCCGCCCACAGCGAATCCTGGTGCGACTTGTTGCGGAAGGGCGGCGACATCACCCGGCGGGCGGCGTAGTCCCAGTCCTTGTTCTGGTATTCGCTGTCGTCGAGCACGAGATGCTGGATCAGAGGCTCGCCATAGACGCGCTTGCCGGCCGCGCGGGCCCGCGCGATCGCCTCGTGGCTGTCACGGCAGGAGGTGTGCACGACATAGAGCTGGCTGCCTGCCATGTCGGCGATCATGATGGCGCGATTGGTCGCCTCGCCTTCCACCTCCGGCGGGCGCGAATAGGCGTGCCCCTCCGGCCCGGTGACACCCTGGTCGATATAATGCTGCTGCAGGCGGAAGACGATGTCGCCATTCTCCGCATGCACCAGCGGCAAGGCACCGAGGCCGGCGCAGCGGCTGAAGGAATGGAACAGCTCGTCATCATTCACCATCAGCGCGCCCTTATAGGCGAGGAAGTGCTTGAAGGTGTTGATGCCGTAGGTCTTCACCACGGTATCCATCTCGTCGAAAACCTGCTTGTCCCACCAGGTGATCGCCATGTGGAAGGAGTGGTCGGCGACCGCCTTCTCGGCTTTGTGGCGCCATTCCTGATAGGCCGCCAGCAGCGACTGGCCGGGCGCGGGCAGGCAGAAATCCACCACCATGGTGGTACCGCCGGACAAGGCGGCGCTGGTGCCGGATTCGAAATCGTCGGCCGAGACGGTGCCCATAAAAGGCATTTCGAGATGCGTGTGCGGGTCGATGCCGCCCGGCAAAACGAAGCAGCCATCGGCATCGATGATTTCGGTCCCCGCCGGTGCCGACAGCTTCGGGCCGATCGCCAAAATGGTTTCGCCGTCGATCAGCACATCGGCTTGTTTGGAATGATCGTGGTTCACCACGACACCGCCACGGATCAGGATCGGCATAATAGTCCTCCCTATACAATATTCACGCGCCGCGCTTTGTCATCACCGGGCTTGACCCGGTGATCCAGGTTCCGCCCGGAGAACTGGATGCCCGGGTCAAGCCCGGGCATGACAAAGGTCGAGTTTTTCGACTCGAACGCGAACCTCTAGATCAAATGCAGATCGAGATCGTCCCACTCGGGATTCAGATCCTCGATCAGTTTCAGCTTCCAGGCTCTCGGCCAATGCTTGATGTTTTTTCGCGCTGTATGGCATTGCCGACATAGCGATGCTCCTCATACCAAACGAGGAGGTTCACATCATATTGCGCCGTGAACCCGGAAAATGACTTCTCCTTGTGCTCATGGACCCTACGCGGCAAATCGTTCGTCATGCCCACATAGAGCGTACCGTTACGCTTGCTCGCCATCAGATAGACCCAGTAGCGATGCCGCATGCTGGTATTTTCCTGGCCCAGCAAAACTCCACCCTTGTCATGCCCGGGCTTGACCCGGGCATCCAGTTCTTCACGCCGACACGATGCCCTTGGGACCCGCTGGATCGCCACCGGATCAAGTCCGGTGGGGTCAAGTCCGGTGATGACAAAGCGCGGTGCCTTACGAATACGCTTTCTTCACAGCTTCTTCATCGCGTCGGTGACCGCCGAGCTCCAGCCGCCCACGGGCGCCTTGGTGATGGCCGGGCTGTCGCCACCGGCCCCGAGCAGCGTCTTGACGGTACCTTCCGCCGCAGCCGGATCGAGCGTGCCGTCGGAGCCTTCCGTCAGCTTGTTGACCTCGGCGATCATGTGGGTCTGGTGCACCTCGGTCTGGGCGCCGGAAGCATCGTTGTCGAGCACGATCTTCACGGCCTCGTCCGGATGGGCCCTGGCATACTCCCAGCCCTTCATCGAGGCCTTGACGAACTTGGCCATGGTCTCGACGAATTTCGGATCCTTGAGGCGATCCTCCATCACATAGAGCCCATCCTCGAGCACCGCCACGCCCTGGTCGGTGTAGTTGAAGACGGTCAGATCCTCGGCCTTCACACCGGCCTCGATGACCTGCCAATATTCGTTATAGGTCATGGTGGAGATGCAGTCGGCCTGCTTCTGCAGGAGCGGATCGACGTTGAAGCCCTGCTTGATCACCTTGACGCCATCGGCCGAGCCGTCGAGCTTGAGGCCGAGCTTGCCCATGAAGGCGTTGAACGGATATTCGTTGCCGTAGAACCAGACGCCCAGCGTCTTGCCCTTGAAATCGGCCGGCGTCTTGACACCGGATTCCTTGCGGCAGGTCAGCTGCAGGCCGGAGCGCTTGAAGGGCTGGGCAATATTGACGAGACCGACGCCCTTCTCGCGGGCGGCCAGCGCTGCCGGCATCCAGTCGACGATCACATCGGCCTGCTTGTTGGCGATCACCGTTTCCGGCGCGATATCGGGACCACCTGGCGCCACGGTGACGTCGAGGTCGGCCTCCTTGTAGAACCCCTTGTCCTTGGCCACGAGATAGCCGGCGAACTGCCCCTGGACCACCCATTTGAGCTGCAGCGTGACCTTGTCGGCCGCCTGCGCCGCGCTGATCGCGCCAAGCCCGAGCGCGAAAGCGACGCCGGCCAGTAGTGCCTTCTTCATTCCGTCCACTCCTCTGTTAACCTCGTCCTGCGTCACGCGCGCCGGTAAGAGGGATGCCAAAACGTCACGGCCCGCTCGATGACAGCGATGAGGCCATAGAATAGGGAGCCGGCCACCATGGCCACGGCGATCTCGGCCCAGACGATGTCGGTCTGCGACAGCGCCGCCTGGGTGTTGATGCGAAAGCCCATGCCGATGGTGGGGCCGTCGAAATATTCGGCGACGATCGCGCCGATCATCGCCAGGGTCGAATTGATCTTCAAGCCGTTGAAGATGAAGGGCATCGCAGCGGGAAGACGCAGGCTCACCAGCGTCGACCAATAGCTGGCGCCGTAGGAGCGCATCAGGTCGCGCTCCAGGGAACCGCTGGCTGCCAGGCCCGCCACCGTGTTGACCAGCATTGGAAAGAAGGTCATCGCCACCACGACGGCCGTCTTGGAGGGCCAGTCATAGGTGAACCACCAGATCATGATCGGCGCGATGCCGACGATGGGTAGGGCCGAGACGACATTGCCGAGCGGCAGCAGCCCACGCCGCAGGAAGGGGACGCGGTCGGCCACCAGCGCCACCAGGAACCCCGAGCCCGAGCCGATCAGCCAGCCGAGCAGGACCTCGTGCAGGAAGGTCCAGACGAAATCGGTGGCGAGCGTATTGGCGAATTGCCAGACAGCCATGCCAATGGCGGAGGGTGGCAGCAGGATGATGGGGGAGATGCCGAAACCGACGACCAGCCATTCCCAAAGAAGGAGTAACGTGGCGCCAAACAGCAAGGCAGGCGCCAGATCTTCCCAGCGAGAACGTCGCGTTCTTTCGCCGTTACTGACAATCACGTCGACCGTTATCCAGGCTGCCAGCCAAAGACCTATCGCTTTGAGCCAAAAACCCCAACCAGCAGCGCCCGCTACTCCCGGTACATGCACTGCTGTCGTCATCATTCGGATACCGATACCCAATGCGAGTATCGGAATAATGGACCAAAAACCACGGCTTTGTTTTTGGCAGAGAATGGCAGCAACGATAAATATTGCACCCGACAAATAGATTTGTGGCGTCAAACCTATAGGCAAAATGAGGTCGTGTTCACCCATAGGAAAGGGAGCGCTCAGGCAGATGAGCAGTCCGGCGAGGAACCATCCGCGCGACTGGAATTTCGTCATGCCTGCTCTCCCCGGACGCCCATTCTCGCCAGAGTACGCCGCTCGATCAGGCCGATCAGCCCGATCAGGGCCGCCGAGAGCAGCGCGGCGGTGAACAGGGAAGCCCACAGCACCAGGCGCAGATTGTTGTACTGGTAGCCGGCGAGCAGGCGCGAGCCGAGGCCGCCCTGGGCGCCGGTCGGCATCTCGGCGACGATGGCGCCGACGATGCAGCCGGCAATGGCAATCTTCAGGCTGGCGAACAGATAGGGCGTCGCCGCCGGCCAGCGCAGCTTCCAGAAGGTCTGCCATTTCGAGGCGTCATAGGTGCGCATCAAATCGAGCTGCATCAGGTCCGGCGACATCAGCCCCTTCACCATGCCGACCGTCACGGGAAAGAAGCAGAGATAGGTGGCGATCAGGGCTTTCGGCACCAGGATGGGCGCGCCGAGCCGGCCGGTGATCGCAGTCAAGAGCGGCACCAGCGCCAGGATCGGGATGGTCTGGGAGACGATCACCCAGGGCATCAGGCTCTGGCGCATCGAGCGGTAATGCACGATCAGCACAGCCAGCACGATGCCGAGCACAGCACCGAGCACGAAGCCCGACATCGCCGAGGAAAGCGTGATCAGGCCATGGTAGACGAGGCTGCGCCGGCCCAGAGGCGGCTCGAAGAACAGACCCTGCACCATCGTCATGATGATCTGGTGCGGCGCAGCGAGGTTGCCGTCCGGCAGGTTGATGGCAGCGATGAACTGCTCGGTGAGCGGACGGCTGGCGGCGTCGGGCATGACGCGCTGTAAAGCGGAGCCGTTCATCGGCAGGCAGGCGAGATACCACAAAGCGAAGATCGCCAGCACGACCACCGTCACCGGTCCAGCCTTGCCGGCCATCAGGCGGCTCCCCAGCGAGGGGGCGGTACGGGCAGCAAGCACCTCAGTCGTCATAGGAGTGCCCTGCCCTGAGGCCGTCGCGCACACGATGGGCGACTTCGAGGAATTCAGGCGTCTCGCGGATGTCGAGCGTGCGGTCGCGCGGGAAGTTGCAGTCGATGATGTCGATGATACGGCCGGGCCTGGGCGACATCACCACGATCTTGCTGGACAGATACACCGCCTCGGGGATGGAATGGGTGACGAACACCACCGTCTTCCTGGTGGTGCGCCACAGATGCAGGAGCTGGTCGTTGAGCTTGTCGCGGACGATCTCGTCGAGTGCCCCGAACGGTTCGTCCATCAGCATCAGCTTGGGATCGAAGCACAGGGCCCTGGCGATCGAGGCACGCTGCTGCATGCCGCCGGACAATTGCCAGGGAAACTTCTTCTCGAAGCCCTTGAGATTGACCAGTTCGAGATTGCGGGCGGCCCTCTCCTTGCGCTCGGCGGCGGGAAAACCCATCACCTCCAGCGGCAGCATGACGTTGCGCTCGATGGTGCGCCAGGGATAGAGCGCCGGCGCCTGGAAGACATAGCCGTAATGCCGGCCGAGGCGTGCCTGTTCCGGCGTCAACCCGTTCACCTTGATCGAGCCGGAGGTCTGGCGCTCGAGATCGGCGATGACGCGCAGCAAGGTGGTCTTGCCGCAGCCCGAAGGCCCGATGAAGGAGACGAAATCGCCTTCATTGACGGTGAGATCGACCTTGGAGAGCGCATAGACCGGCCCGTCCCCGGTGTCGAAGGTTAAGGAAAGATCCTCGACCGCAATCACGGGTTCGCCGGCGGCCGTTCGTTCCCTCACGGCACCAAGCTTCCGATCCACGCCCTCAACCTGCATGCCGGCTCTACCTCTGGTTCGTCCCCGGCGAATACGGTGAACCGTTCCGCCCTGCTCGCCCCCGTTCACAGCAATGATCGTGCCACTGCGACGAGAGTCTCTATTTTATCACGTTACCGGCTCGCCGCCCCGGTTGGAATATTTCAAACCGAGCCGATTGCCACTTGCGAGCAAAAAAGCGGGATCATCTCCTGCTCTTCACCACTCCGGAGGGCAACCCCGGATTGCCCGTGCGGCTGGCAGCAATATTGACCTTATGGACAAAAAATAGGCAACCCCATTTGGAAGAGATTTAAGGAAGCGATTGTCCGCACCGCTCCATGAGCCTCCCCCAATCGAAGCTGGCCCCCAAACTCCTAATTGCCAGGAATCTTCCGTATCGCCACATTGCAGCCCTCGCACGCAACGCCGGGCAGGAAGGCTTCCCTATGCGCATCCTCATGATTCTGCTCGGCTTGCTGGGCCTGCTTGCTGCGCCCCAGCCGAGCCTTGCCCAGGATGGATCGAAGGACTTCCAGGCCTTTCTGAGCGACTTCCCGCCCGGCAATGACGTACGCCCCTTCCACGGTGAACTGTCGCCGACACTGAAGGAACACGTCCATCCCAGATTGATCGAGTTCTGGCAAAGGATCGGCTTCGGGTCCTTCGGCAATGGCTTCATCACTTTCTTCGATCCGCGCGAGGCCGAAACGATGCTGGCCCGCTGGCTGCTGCTCCAACAGCCCGACCCCACGCGGGTCCCCATTGCGCGCACCGCCTTCGGCGACCTGATCTATTTTCGGGACTTACGGCAAAGGGCAGCCGAAAACGGGCTCGAAGCCAATTGGAAGAACGGCAGCGACGTGGTCTTTCTCAGCATCCACTATCGCGGCAGTTCGGCCATAACCTGGTCTGTGGACGACTTCTTCACCAAGGATCTCAAGGGCTTCCTGCAGGACAATCCGCGCGCCTTCTACGAACTCTATTCGACGGTCGACCAACAGCCGCTCGCCCCCGGCGAGTGCTTCTATTTCGTGCCGGCCCTTGCCCTCGGCGGCCAGGCAACCAAGGCATCCGTCGGGCGTGGCGACTGCCTCGTTCACCAGGAAATCCTGCTGCAACTGGCTCTTTCCTCCGGCCCCTCGCGCAAGTGATCGCGCAGGACGACGGGGGGCGGGACAAAATATCCTGCTCCTTGTCGGGAGAAGTCCCTCCCGCCCGTCCTTGGGGCAGAGCGCGATGCCGCCCCGCATCGCGTCTTCCCATCCAAACCATGGCAACCAGAGGACATCTTCCCATGCGCAAGATCATCGGCGGCATATTCCAGTCTCTCGATGGTGTGATGCAGGCCCCCGGCGGCCCGCCGGAGGACCCGACCGGTGGCTTCGAACTCGGCGGCTGGTCGGCGACCTTCTGGGACGGCACGATGGGCACGGCGATGGGTGGCCTGTTCAGCAATCCCTTCGACCTGCTGCTCGGCCGCAAGACCTATGAGATCTTCGCGGCCCACTGGCCCTTTGTCGGTCCGGAGGATCCCATCGGCCCCGCCTTCACCAAGGCGGCCAAATATGTGGTCACGCGCGGCAGCGAGCCCTTCGAATGGCAGAACAGCCATCGCCTCGCCGACATCGCCGCCGTCGCCGAGGTGAAACAGAGCGAAGGGCCGGACATCCTCGTCCAGGGCAGCACGACGCTCTACCCCCAATTGCTGGCCGCGGGCCTCATCGACCGGCTTTTCATCATGACCTTCCCGCTGGTACTCGGCAAGGGCAAGCGCCTGTTCGGCACAGGCACGCCGTCCGGCGCCCTGAAACTGACCAGCCACGAGGTTTCGAGCACCGGCGTTATCATCGCCACCTATGAACCAGCCGGATCCGTGCCAATAGGCACCTTCGAACTTGCCGAGCCAAGCCCGGCGGAAATCAAACGTCGCGAGCGCATGAAGCGCGAAGACTGAAGCCGAACAGGCTTTTCGGCGCCTTCGGGTGGACGACGCCGCAAATTTCAATGATCTCTCAAAGTATTAGACGGCTTCGAGGCGCTCGCGGACCTTTCCGCGTGCGCTGTTCGGCGTCATTTGTCATATCAATACCGATGCCGGCCACGATCCTGCGGCCGATGCATTTCGCCGCAACATTCGCATGACACGTCCACGGGTCTGCCGTGCTAAGGTCGCATTTGAATGGGAAGCAGCCGCCCTCCCGCCGCTCTCGATGCGGCGATGAACGATTGTTGCGGTACTGCCCGTGAGAACAGGGCCGGGCCATGAAGCCTGGAGACCGGCAAATATGAGGAAGCGTGATATGAAACTTCATGTTGTGGAAGGCGGAGCCAAGGACGAGATCGAGCCGATCCAGTTCAACAATCTCGGCGCGCTCCACGCCAATCTCGACGAACCTTCGCTTGTCGAAGTCGCGATTCGCCGCGGCGAGGGCCTGCTCAGCCCCGGTGGCGCCCTGGTCGTCGATACCGGCAGCCATACTGGCCGCTCCCCGAAGGACAAGTACATCGTCCGCGAGCGCGAGACCGAAGACTCGATCTGGTGGGCCAACAACAACGCGATCTCCCGCGCCGCCTTCGATACGCTGCTGGCCGACATGCTCTGGCATGCGACGGAAAAGCAGCTCTTCGTGCAGGACCTGCATGCCGGTGCCGACGAGGACAACGGCATCAAGGTCAAGGTCTATACCGAGCTTGCCTGGCACAGCCTGTTCATCCGCAATCTCCTGATCCGCCCCTCCGCCGATGACCTCGCCGGGTTCTATCCCGACCTCACCATCATCGACATGCCGAGTTTCAAGGCCGACCCCGCCAAATACGGCCTGCGCTCGGAGACGGTGATCGCCTGCGATTTCACCCGCGGCGTCGTCCTGATCGGCGGCACGGCCTATGCCGGCGAGATGAAGAAATCGGTGTTCTCCTACCTCAACTACATCCTGCCCGCGCGCGGCGTCATGCCGATGCATTGCTCGGCCAATGTCGGCCCCAGCAGCGTCTCGGCCCTGTTCTTCGGGCTCTCGGGCACCGGCAAGACCACCTTGTCCGCCTCCCCCGACCGCTCGCTCATCGGCGATGACGAGCATGGCTGGGGCCCGAACGGCATCTTCAACTTCGAGGGCGGCTGCTACGCCAAGACCATCAATCTCGACAAGCAGGCCGAGCCGCAGATCTTCGCCGCTTCGCAGCGCTTCGGGGCGGTGCTCGAGAACGTCGCGATGAACCCGATCACGCGCAAGCTCGACTTCACCGATGGTCGCAAGACCGAGAACACCCGCGCCGCCTATCCGCTGCATTTCATCGAGAATGCCTCGGCGTCCAGCGCTGCCGGTCATCCCGGTACGGTGGTGATGCTGACGGCGGACGCCTTCGGCGTGATGCCGCCGATCGCCCGCCTCACGCCGGAGCAGGCGATCTACCACTTCCTCTCGGGCTTCACCGCCAAGCTCGCCGGGACCGAGCGCGGCGTGACCGAGCCGCAGCCGACCTTCTCGACCTGCTTCGGCGCTCCCTTCATGCCGCGCCATCCGGTCGAATATGCCCGCCTGCTGAAGGAGTTGATCGACAAGCACCAGGTCTCCTGCTGGCTCGTCAACACCGGCTGGACCGGAGGTGCCTATGGCACCGGCCGCCGCATGCCGATCAAGTGGACCCGCACCCTGCTCAACGCCGCCCTCGATGGCAGCCTCGACAGGGCCAAGTTCCGCACCGACCGTCATTTCGGCTTCCAGGTTCCGACCGCGGTGGACGGCGTGCCGAGCCACGTGCTCGATCCCTTCAAGTCCTGGGCGGACAAGGCGGCCTATGAGAACCAGGCCCGCCGCCTGGTCGGCATGTTCACCGAGAACTTCAAGCAGTTCGAGGTGGCGGCCGACGAGACGACCATGAGTGCTGCTCTCGGCGCCTGACCTGCCGGGCCGAAAAACGGCTCCCGGCTCTTGGCTGGAAACGATACAGCGATGATTTCAGAAGCGGCGGCTCCATCGAGCCGCCACTTTGTCTTTCTGCACGATGGTTCTATCGCGACGCCGCCAGGACCTTTTCCATGCCCAGCGCAATGGCGAGGACGTCCTCGTCCGCGTACCGGCGCCCGACGATCTGCAGGCCGACCGGCATGACGCCGGCGCGATCGACCGGCAGGGAGAGAGCCGGGCATTGCGGCAGGAGATTAAAGGGGCACGTCATGTCCAGTCCCTTCAGGCGCCCGTCCGGCAGACTCTCGGCAAAGTCGTCATCGGTCAGTTCCACCGGGGGTGCCACGATGGCGCAGGTCGGGCACAGCAGGGCATCATAGCTTTCGAACAATCGGGCCATGTCCCGCCACATCCCCGTGCGCAGCAATTCAGTACGCTTGTACTGCGTGGCGTCCATGGCCAGGCCCTTTTCGATCATCGCCACCACGGCCGGATCCATGCGTCCGCGCCCTGCGGCAAGACGGCCCCCGAAATAGGCCGACATGAAGACGCACCAGATGTCGAACCACTGGTCGACCACAGCCCGGCTCCAGCCGATCGGGATCTCGTCGACGACAGCCCCTGCCCCGCGAAGGTCCTCAACCGCGCCGCGAATGGCCATCTCCACCGCCGGCTCGACGGCATAGAAGCCAAGGTCGAGCGAGAAGGCGAAACGCCGGCCTGCGAGGCCCGCCTTGCGTGCCCGCATGCCGTCGAAGGGAAGCGGCAGGGACTGGATGTCCTCGTCGCTCGACCCGGCCGTCGCGGCCATGAAAGCGATGGCATCTTCGACGCTGCGCGCGAGAGGCCCGAAATGCGAGATATTGTCGAAAACGCTTGGCAGGATCGTCATCGGGATGCGCCCGAGGCTCGGCTTGAAGCCGACCACACCGCAGAAAGCGGCGGGGATGCGCACAGAACCGCCCATATCGGTTCCCTCCGCCATCGGCACGACGCCCATGGCCACGGCGACGGCCGATCCCCCAGAGGACCCGCCGCTTGTGCGCTCGGGGTCCCGGGGATTGCGTGTTACGCCCCAACGCGGGCTCTGCGTGAAGCTGGAGAATGCGAATTCCGGCGTGGTGGTCTTGCCGATCAGAATGCCCCCTGCAGCCTCCAGGCGGCGGACGCACAGGGCGCTCTCGGGAGGAACAGGATCTCCGCTCGTCCAGGAACCCAAGGTGGTGAGATCGCCTGCCGTCGGCGTCATGTCCTTGGCGGCGAAGGGCACGCCATGCAGGGCTCCCAGGGACTGTCCAGCCCTGGCGGCCTCATCCGCCTGATGAGCACTGGCAAGGGCATGCTCGTGCCGCAGCAATGTGAAGGCATTCAATTCAGGTTGGCACGCCTCGGCCCGGTGCAGGGCTTCCGCCACCACCTCCACGGCATGGAAGCGCTGCCGCCGAATGCCGTCGGCGATCGCGTAGGCCGGCAGATCGAGCGGATGGGTTCGGGATGTTGTCGTGCCGGCCAGATTCATCGTCTTCTCCATTCCGGCTTGTTGCAGGCCTGAGGCGGGCGCATAGGGTTGGCAACCAGTCCATGCGTCTTTGCAGGGAAGTTCGAGGGAGCACCATGCCGCCACCATTCCAGGGCTGGAATCGCCTCCTTGCCCATGCGGTCGAGGCCATCGGCTCGCCGGGCTTTCCGGCGGCGCTGCAGGCAGTCCTGCGCCTGATCGCCCCTTTCGAGATGATGAACGGCTTTCGCTATGCGCCGGACGGGCGCGCGCATGATCTCCACAACCCGCCCGACCTCATCGATCGCGGCATCATCGTCGATCAATACCTGTCCGGCGCCTATGTGCTCGATCCCTTCTACGACGCCGTCCGGGGGAGCGATGCCGATTGCCTGATCGTCATGCAGGACCTGGCACCCGATCATTTCAGGCAATCCGAATATTACCGGGTCCACTATGCCGCGACGACCATCAGGGACGAGATCGGCTTTGTGCTTGATCTCGGCAGCGGACATGTCGGCGTGCTCTCGATCAGTCGCCTCGGCGCGAACCCGCTGTTCCGCCGCCGCCAGATCGAGCAATTCGGCGACGTCGCAGAACTGATCTGCCGCCTGGCCGAACGGCACTGGCGGACCGTACGCCCGCCCTCCCCCTCCGGTGAGGCACTCCCCTCCGCGGCCATCGCCCATCCCCAGTTGACGCCGCGCGAGCGGGAAATCGTGGCGCTGATCCTGAAGGGGCATTCGAGCCTCTCGATCGGCGCCGTCCTCTCTCTGTCCCCCGAAACGATCAAGGTGCATCGCCGTCACATCTACGCAAAGCTGAAGATATCGAGCCAGGGGCAGTTGTTCCGCCTGTTCCTGGCCGGGCAATCTTCCGCAGCCTGAGCAGTGCCTGCTCAGGCTGCGTCCTCCACGAAGTCCATTTCGGGCGGGGCCTGGCTGAACATGCGCGTCAGATAGGCGAGATAGGCCGCCCCCAGCGCCAGCCAGATCAGGCCGAGCCATTTGGCGTGGGCGTCGAGATTGAGGAGCAGATAGAGGTCGCAGGCCGCCGCGATGGCTGGAAGGATCACGCCCATCAGCACGCCCAGCGGCCTGACGCCTTCATGCCCGCGCAGATAGAGAGCGATCACGGAGAGATTGACCGCCGTGAAGGCCAGGAAGGCGCCGAAATTGATGAAGGAGGTCGAGGTCGTGACATCCATCCAGATCGCAGCCAGTCCGACCAGGCCGACGAAAGCCAAGTTGGCGAGGGGCGTCTGCCATTTCGGATGCAGGCGGGCGAACAGGCCGCTAGGCAGCACGTTGTCGCGGCCCATAGCGTAGAGAAGGCGGCCGACGCTGGCCTGGGCAGCCAGGCCCGAGCTGAATTGCGCCAGGACGAGCGTCGCCAGGAAGATCACGACGAAGAAGTCGCCGCCGATCTTCTGGGCGATCTCGTTGCCGGCGGCATCGACGGAGGCGAACTCGAAGCCCGGATGCGCGAGCTGGATCACATAGCCCGCCGCCACGAAGATGGCGCCGCCGGCCAGGGCCACGATCAGGATGGCGCGCGGAATGGTGCGCCCGGCGTCCCTGGTCTCCTCCGTCAGCGTGGAGACGGCATCGAAGCCGAGGAAGGAATAGGCGGCGATGGCAGCCCCCGCCACCGAAGCGGAAAAGGGCACGTTCGCCTGGAAGAACGGCGCCGCTGCCGCCAGGCCGCCGGTCCCGCTCGCTGCAGCGACATAGCGTGCCGCCAGCAAAACAAAGGCGGCGACGACGGCGAGCTGCACCAGCATCAGCACGAAATTCACCCGGCTCGCGAAGGCGATGCCGAGGATGTTGATCACGGTGGTGGTGAGGATGAAGGCCACGATCCAGACCCAGCTCGGCACGGCCGGAAAGGCGGCCGACAGATAGGCCGCGCCGATCAGCCAGATCACCATCGGCAGGAAGAAATAGTCGAGTAGCACGGCCCAGCCGACCAGGAAGCCGACACCGGAGTTGAGGGATCGGCGGGCATAGGTGTAGGCGGAGCCGGCCACGGGATAGACCCGGGACATCACGCCATAGCTCAGAGCGGTGAGCAGGATGGCGCCGGAGGCGAGCAGATAGGACATCGCCGTGGTGCCCTGGCTTGCTGTCGCCAGCGGCCCGAACGTGCCGAACACGATCATCGGCGTCATATAGGCCAAGCCGAATAGTACCACCGACCACAGGCCCAACGCTCTGTCCAATTTCACGTCCTGCATCGCCGCTCTCCCCTGGTGACAAGTTCGCCGGTCTGCCGGCGTCCGCCCTATCGTTGTGTCCGGGAAGCTTGTGCCGATGCCGGCGATCGAACAATAACCCCAAGGAGTTATGACGAAACCGGAAACCCAGCCGTCATTTGGTGCGGGAGCGGCGGAACTCGCCCGGGCTCATGCCAGCCCATTTATGGAAGGCACGGTGGAAGGCGCTCGGCTCGGTATAGCCGAGATCGGCGGCAACCTGGCCGACCGGCTTGGCGGTGCGGGCCAACCAGTCCAGGGCCAGCTTGCGGCGGATCTCCTCCTTGATTTCGGAGAAACTCTCGCCGTCTCCAGCCAGATGGCGCCGCAATGTTGGTTCCGACAGGCCCAGCCTCGCGGCCATCTCGGCAAAGGAAGGCCATTCAGCGGGAGGAAGCTCGCGCAGCAGGCGTCGCGTGGCGGAGGCCGCGCCACGGTCATGGCGATAGCGCCCCAATATGTTGGCCGGTGCCCCGGCGATGAAGCCCTGCAGGGTCCTTTCGGTCTGGCGGACCTTGAGCGCCAGCATGTCGCGATCAAAGACCAGCATGGTTTCGGGCCGCTCGAAGCTGACGGGGGTGCCGAAGAAATCGCGATGGTCCTCGCGTCCGGCCGGCAGGGACCCGCGATAATGCAGCTCGCGGATCTCGAGCTGGCGCTTGACCAGCCAGCAGACGACGCCGTGCAGCAACAGGAAATAGGTACGATAGGCGAAGGGCAGGCGCGGCGGGGATGTCTCGCGCAGAATTACCCGGGCGAGCGCTCCCTCGATGACCAGCTCTCCCTTGGGCTCGGCGAGCACCAGGTTGAGGAAACGCAGGCTGCGCCTGACGGCGTGCTCCAGCGTCTGGC
Organism: Labrys sp. (in: a-proteobacteria); assembly: GCF_047605565.1. NCBI lineage: Bacteria > Pseudomonadati > Pseudomonadota > Alphaproteobacteria > Hyphomicrobiales > Xanthobacteraceae > Labrys > Labrys sp. (in: a-proteobacteria). The sequence continues at coordinate 37,829 of NZ_JASGFM010000010.1, read as the reverse complement.
TGGAGATCACCGCGTGGCAGAGCATGGCGAAACTGCCCGGCGCCATCGGGCGGGCACCGAAGCCGAAATATTCGCATTGCATGATCTGCGCGATGCTGAGCCACAGGCGGCCATATTGCTCGGCCGACAGGCGAAAGCCCGGCAGGTCAAGTTCGCTCTCGCGGAAGCCGCCCGCCTCCAGAGCCGGCGCAAGATCGAAGCCGCCGCGCCGCAGGGGCTCGAGCGTATCCTGGATGAAGCCGAGGCCGATCACGGCGTGGATCTCTTCCCTTCCCAGGCCATTCGCCCCCTCACGATATGGCAAAACCGATCACGCTTTTAAGCATGAAGGGTCATCGAATGCCACCGCCGACACGCGTAATATCATTGCCAACGACAACGGCTCTCAAAGAGCCGAACGGGGAGAGTTCCGCGCCATGCAGATCCAAGACCGTGTCTTCCTGGTGACTGGTGCAGCGTCCGGGCTCGGCCAGGCGGTGGCAGCCGAATTGGTGAGCCGCGGCGGGCGCGTCCTCCTCTGCGATCTCAATGCCGAAGCCGGCGAAAAAGCCGCCGCTGCGCTGGGACCGCAGGCCCGCTTCCAGCGCACCGATGTCGCCAGTGCCGAGGATGGACAGGCTGCCGTGCAGGCCGCCCTCGATGCCTTCGGCCGGCTTGACGGTCTGGTCAACTGCGCCGGCGTCGCCCCCAGCGAGCGCATCGTCGGACGGGACGGTCCGCATGATCTCGAGCGCTTCGCCCGCACCATCCAGATCAATCTGATCGGCACCTTCAATATGACGCGGCTTGCCGCCCGGGCGATCTCCGCCAACGCGCCCGGCGAGGACGGCGAGCGCGGCGTCATCGTCAACACCGCTTCGATCGCCGCCTATGACGGCCAGATCGGCCAGGCCGCCTATGCCGCCTCCAAGGGCGGCGTCGCCAGCCTCACTTTGCCGGCGGCCCGCGAACTCGCCCGCTTCGGCATCCGTGTCGTCGCCGTGGCCCCCGGGGTGTTCGAGACCCCGATGATGCAGGCCATGCCGCAGGAGGTCAGGGACTCGCTGGGTGCGACCGTGCCCTTCCCGCCCCGCCTCGGCCATCCGCAGGAATTCGCCGCTTTGGTCTGCCACATCGTCGAAAACCGCATGCTCAACGGCGAAATCATCCGGCTCGACGGCGCCCTGCGCATGGCGCCGCGCTGATCGACCACACACATCGCCGAAATCGGCGTAAAATCCTCCTTCGCAGAAAGGGACCATGAGATGAATGACCCTGTCGTGATCGTCGGTTCCGCGCGGACCCCGCTCGGTGGTTTCCAGGGGGCCTTTTCCAGCCTGCCGGCGGCACGCCTCGGCGCGACGGCCATCTCGGCGGCGGTGTCCCGCGCCGGGCTGCCGGCAGAGGCGATCGAGGAAACCGTGTTCGGCTGCGTGCTCAGCGCCGGCCAGGGCCAGGCTCCGGCCCGCCAGGCCGCGCTGGGTGCGGGCCTGCCGATCTCGACACCCGCCACCACCGTCAACAAGATGTGCGGCTCGGGCATGCAGGCCGCCATGCTCGGCCACGATTTGATCGCCGCCGGCACGGCTGGCGTGGTGGTGGCCGGCGGCATGGAGAGCATGACCAACGCCCCCTATCTGCTCGACCGCGCCCGTAGCGGCTACCGCATGGGCCATGGCAGCGTGAAGGACCACATGTTCCTGGACGGGCTCGAGGATGCCTATGAGAAGGGCCGCCTGATGGGCACCTTCGCCGAGGATTGCGCCGAGGCCTATCAATTCACCCGCGAGGCGCAGGACGAATTTGCCTTGCGCTCCCTGAGCCGGGCCCAGGCCGCCATCCGGGACGGGCGCTTCGACAGCGAGATCGTGGCGGTGACCGTCGGCTCGGGCAAGACGGAGCAGGTGGTCGGCGTCGACGAGCAGCCGGGCAAGGCCCGCCCGGACAAGATCCCGACGCTGAAGCCGGCCTTCCGCGAGGGCGGCACGGTGACGGCGGCCAATTCGAGCTCGATCTCCGACGGCGCCGCCGCCTTGGTGCTGATGCGCCGCTCGCAGGCGGAAAAGCGCGGCCTCAAGCCCCTCGCCGCGATCGTCGGCCATGCCAGCCATGCCCAGGAACCGAATCGCTTCGCCACCGCCCCGATCGGCGCCATGCGCAAATTGTTCGATCGCACCGGCTGGACGGCCGGCGAGGTCGACCTGTTCGAGATCAACGAGGCCTTCGCCGTGGTGACGATGGCGGCGATGCGCGACCTTGATTTGCCTGGCGACAAGGTCAATGTGCATGGCGGCGCCTGCGCCCTCGGCCATCCGATCGGGGCCTCCGGCGCGCGCGTGCTGGTGACCCTGCTGGCCGCTCTCGAAAGCCATGGGCTGAAACGCGGCGTGGCCAGCCTGTGCATCGGCGGCGGCGAAGCGACCGCGATGGCGGTCGAACGGCTGGTCTAGTCAGAACTGAAATACTTGCACTGGAGCGCGGACATCTCAGCGACATGCTGTCATGTCGCTGAGATGCCCGCGCTCCAGGGAAACGAGGAAACCTTCATGCCCGATTTTCGGCAGGCTCGTGACTTTCTGCTCAAGCATCGCACGGATTATGAGACGGCTCGCGCCGGCTTCGACTGGCCGGATGAGCCCCACTTCAACTGGGCGCTCAATTGGTTCGATGCCGAGCTCGCCACCGCTGCCGAAAGCCGGGACCGCACGGCCCTGTGGATCGTCGACACCGCAGCCGGCATCGACACCAAATTCAGCTTCAGCGAGCTCAGCCGGCGCTCCAACCAAGTGGCGAATTTCCTGCGCGCCCAGGGTCTGAAACGCGGTGACCACGTCCTGGTGCTGCTCGGCAATGTGCCGGCGATCTGGGAGACAACGCTGGCGGCGAGCAAGCTCGGCCTGATCCTGATTCCCGCCACCACCTTGCTCACGCCGGACGAGCTCGCCGATCGTTTCGACCGCGGCAAGGCTCGCGCCATCGTGGCCGAGCGCGACCAGCTCGCCAAATGCGAAGGCGTGGCGCCGCCGGAGGTGAAGCGCATCGTCGTCGGCCCCGGCAGCGAGGCCGGCTGGGTCGCCTATGCCGGAGCCTTCGACCAGTCCACCACCTTCACGCCGGATAGCCCGACCAACCCGCACGATCCGCTGCTGCTCTATTTCACCTCCGGTACCACCGCCAAGCCCAAGCTGGTGCGCCATTCCCAGCGCAGCTATCCCATCGGCGCGCTCTCGACCATGTACTGGCTCGGCCTGCAGCCGGGAGACGTTCATCTCAACGTGTCCTCGCCCGGCTGGGCCAAGCATGCCTGGAGCTCGTTCTTCGCGCCCTGGAATGCCGGCGCCACGGTGCTGGTGATCAATCAGCCGCAATTCAGCGCCAAGGTGCTGCTGCGCGAACTCGAACGCTGCCAGGTCACCACGCTTTGCTCGCCGCCGACTGTCTGGCGCCTGCTGATCCAGGAGGATCTCGCCGCCACCAAGGTCTCGCTGCGCGAGGTGTGCGGCGCCGGCGAGCCCCTCAATCCGGAAGTGATCGAACGGGTCCGCAACGCCTGGAGGCTGACCATCCGCGACGGCTACGGCCAGACCGAGACCACGGCCCAGATCGCCAATTCGCCCGGACAACCGATCAAGATCGGCGCCATGGGCCGCCCCCTCCCCGGCTACGACATCCGCATCCTCGATGCCGACGGCAAGCCCGCCACGGAAGGCGAGGTCTGCCTGCCGCTCGGCGACACACGCTCGGCCGGTCTGATGCAGGGATACCAGAGCACCGACGGCAAGCTCGGAGGCTTGGAGGGCGAGGTCTACCATACCGGCGACGTCGCCTTCATCGACGAGGACGGCTATCTCACTTTCGTTGGCCGGGCCGACGACGTCTTCAAATCCTCCGACTACCGCATCAGTCCCTTCGAGCTCGAAAGCGTGCTGATCGAGCACGAGACGGTGGCCGAGGCTGCCATCGTGCCGGTGCCCGATCCCATCCGCCTGTCGATCCCCAAGGCCTATGTGCTGCTGGTCGGCGCAGCCGAGCCGTCACGCGAGACGGCCCTGTCGATCTTCCGCTACACCAATGAGCGTCTTGCCCCCTTCAAGCGCATCCGCCGCATCGAATTCGTCACCGAATTGCCCAAGACCATCTCCGGCAAGATCCGCCGCGTGCAGCTGCGCCGGCTGGAAGTGGAGGAAGACACGCAAAGCCCGTTCCGGGGCGTCGAATTCGCCGAGACCGATTTCCCGGAGATGGCATCGGAGAGGAAGCGCGCATAGGGTTGCGGCAGCGGCATTCCGGGTGCGCACAACACAATTTTCACAACACGATGAAGGACCAGGCCATGCGACAGATCGGACATTTCATCGCCGGCAAGCGCGTCGAGGGCACCAGCGGCCGTTTTGCCGACGTGTTCAATCCCACCACCGGCGATGTGCAGGCCAAGGTCGCGCTCGCCAGCGCAGCGGAAATACGGGCGGCTGTCGAGAACGCCCGCGAGGCGCAGGCAGTCTGGGCCGGCTGGAACCCGCAGCGGCGCGCCCGCGTGCTGATGCGCTTCCTCGAATTGATGCGGGACGAGCATGACAGCCTGGCCGAGCTCCTGGCGAGCGAGCACGGCAAGACCGTGCCGGACGCCAAGGGCGACATCCAGCGCGGCCTCGAAGTGGTGGAATTCGCCATCGGCATCCCGCATCTGCTCAAGGGCGAATATACAGAGAGCGCCGGCACCGGCATCGACGTCTATTCCCTGCGCCAGCCGCTCGGTGTCGTCGCCGGCATCACGCCCTTCAACTTCCCGGCGATGATCCCCTTGTGGAAATGCGCGCCGGCGCTGGCCTGCGGCAACGCCTTCATCCTCAAGCCGTCGGAGCGCGATCCCTCCGTGCCGATCCGCATCGCCGAATTGTTCGTCGAGGCCGGCCTGCCGGCGGGCGTGTTCAATGTCGTCAACGGCGACAAGGAAGCAGTCGACGCCATTCTCGACGACGAGGACATTCGCGCCGTGGGCTTCGTCGGCTCGACCCCGATCGCAGAATATATCTATGTCCGCGCCGCCCAGACCGGCAAGCGGGCCCAGTGCTTCGGCGGCGCCAAGAACCACGCCATCATCATGCCGGATGCCGACATGGACCAGGTGGTCGATGCGCTGATCGGTGCCGGCTACGGTTCGGCAGGCGAGCGCTGCATGGCGATCTCCGTTGCCGTGCCCGTCACCAAGGCCACGGGCGATGCCCTGATGGAAAGGCTGATCCCGCGGGTGGAATCGCTTAAGATCGGTCCCTCCAACGACGGCTCCGCCGATTACGGCCCGCTCGTCACCCGCGAGGCGGTGGAGCGTGTCAAGCGCTATGTCGAGATCGGCATCAACGAGGGCGCGAAACTGGCCGTCGACGGCCGCAATTTCCGCCTCCAGGGCTATGAGAACGGCTTCTTCATGGGCGGCTGCCTGTTCGACGAGGTCAAGCCCGAGATGACCATCTACAAGGAGGAGATCTTCGGGCCGGTGCTCTCCGTGGTGCGTGCCGATACCTACGAGGAAGCCCTCGCTTTGCCGACTAAGCATTCCTATGGCAACGGTGTGGCCATCTTCACCCGCGACGGCGATGCTGCCCGTGATTTCGCTGCCAGGGTCAATGTCGGCATGGTCGGCATCAACGTGCCGATCCCGGTGCCGATCGCCTACCACACTTTCGGCGGCTGGAAGCGCTCGGGCTTCGGCGACCTCAACCAGCACGGCCCGGATTCGATCCGCTTCTACACCAAGACCAAGACGGTGACCTCGCGCTGGCCGAGCGGCATCAAGAGCGGCGCGGATTTCTCGATCCCGACGATGCGGTAGCACTCTCCACCCTCCCCTGGAGGGGGAGGGTCGACGCGTAGCGTCGGGGTGGGGTGATATTCTCGACCGTCGCTTTTCCACCCCACCCCGGCCTTTCAGTCCACCCCTCCCCCTTCAGGGGAGGGTAAAGAACAACAAGGCGACCACCATGGATTTCGAACTCAGCGACGAACAAGCGGCCATCCGGGAGATGGCGGCCGGCTTCGCGGCGGAGGCGATCGCCCCGCACGCCCTCGAATGGGATCAGAACAGGCACTTCCCCATCGACACGCTCAAGGCGGCGGCCGGGCTCGGCATGGCCGCGATCTATGTGCGCGAGGATGTCGGCGGCTCCGGCCTCACCCGTCTCGATGCGGCACTGATCTTCGAAGCCCTGTCCTCGGGCTGTCCGGCCGTCGCCTCCTTCCTGTCGATCCACAACATGTGCGCCTGGATCATCGATGCCTACGGCTCGCCCGAGCAACGCAGCCAGTGGCTGCCGGCGATGACCGGGATGGAGATGATCGCCAGCTACTGCCTGACCGAGCCCGGCTATGGCTCGGATGCCGGCAATCTCGCCACCCGAGCGGTGCGTGATGGCGACCACTATATCCTCAACGGCCAGAAGCAGTTCATCTCCGGCGCCGGTGCCAGCGATCTCTATATCGTGATGGCCCGCACCGGCGGAGACGGCCCGAAGGGCATCTCCACCTTCATCGTGCCGAAGGACACGCCCGGGCTTTCCTTCGGCGCCAGCGAGAAGAAGATGGGCTGGCATGCCCAGCCGACGCGCGCGGTGATGTTCGAGAATGTCGGGGTTCCCGCCGCCAACCGCATTGCCGAAGAGGGCCAGGGCTTTCGCATCGCCATGGCGGCGCTCGATGGCGGGCGCCTCAACATCGCCGCCTGTTCACTCGGCGGCGCCCAGGCGGCTCTCGACAAGGCGATCGCCTATATGGGCGAGCGCAAAGCCTTCGGAAGGAAGATCTCGGACTTCCAGGCCCTGCAATTCCGCCTTGCCGACATGGCGACGGAACTGGAAGTGGCGCGCACCTTCCTGTGGCGGGCGGCCAGCGCGCTCGATGCCAAGAGCCCCGAGGCGACGCGCTTTTGTGCCATGGCCAAGCGCTTCGTCACCGATGCCGGTTTCGAGGTTGCCAATCAGGCGCTGCAGCTTCACGGTGGCTATGGCTATCTGAGCGAATATGGCGTCGAGAAGATCGTCAGGGATCTCAGGGTGCACCAGATTCTGGAAGGAACCAACGAAATCATGCGCGTGATCATTGCCCGTGCCCTGCTGGGGAATCGCTGATGGCAACAGAGGAAACGCTTGCCCAGACCGAAACACTTGCCGACGTCATCGTCGAACGCACGGGCTCGCTCGGCCGCATCCGGCTCAATCGTCCCAAGGCGATGAACAGCCTCACGCGCGACATGGTGCATCTGATCGCACCGGCTCTCGACGCCTTCGAGAAGGACGCTGCCATCGCGGCCGTGCTGTTGACGGGGGAAGGCGAACGCGGCCTGTGTGCCGGTGGCGACATCCGCGCCCTCTACGAAGGCGAGCGCACGCCCGACGGCACGGGCGCGCAATTCTGGCGCGACGAATATCGTGTCAATGCCCGCATCGCCCGCTTTGCGAAGCCCTATCTGGCCGTGATGGACGGCATCACCATGGGCGGCGGCATTGGCCTATCAGCCCATGGCGCCCACCGCATCGTCACCGAACGCAGCCGCATCGCCATGCCGGAAGTCGGCATCGGCTTCGTGCCGGATGTCGGCGGCACCTGGCTGCTCGCCCATGCCCCTGGGGAGATCGGCACCTACCTCGCCCTCACCGGCGAGGCGATCGGGCCTGCCGATGCTGTTTATGCCGGCCTGGCCGATGTGCAGGTCCCGCTGGCTGGCATTCCCACGCTGATCGACGAGCTGGCTCAGCTCACGCCGGGAACCGGCAATGAGGCAATCCGCACCCTGCTTGCAAAGCATGCCGTGCAGCCCGAACCCGCTCGCCTTTCCGAGCATCGCAGGTTGATCGACCAATGCTTTGCCGGCTCTTCCGTCGAAGCCATCCTGCAAGCTCTCCAAGCGGATGGCACGCCCTTCGCCCTGAAGACACGCGACCTCATCGCCTCCAAATCGCCGACCAGCCTCAAGCTCACCTTCCGCCTGATCCGTCTCGCTCGCGAGGCCGAGGGCCTGGAAGAGTGCCTGGAGCGGGAATTCGCCGCCGCCGTCGCGGTGGCGCAAGGCCATGATTTCTACGAGGGCGTGCGGGCAGCCATCATCGACAAGGATCGCAATCCGCGCTGGTCGCCGCCGAGCCTCGCCAAGGTCGACGATGGCAATATCGAAGCCTGGATCCAACCGGTGGCGGACCGGGTGTTTGGATAATGGCGACGGCAGGGGCAGATTCCGGTTGCGCAGACGTCTCGTCCGCACCTTCTCGCCCTAGAACTCAGCGTTTCCAGGAGCGGACGAGACGTCCGCGCACCCGGGAACACCTACAATCGCTCTATCGAGAAGGAGTCCCCAATGGCCAGCAGCAAGATAGGGTTCATAGGCCTCGGCCACATGGGTGGGCCGATGGCGGCCAATCTGGTGAAGGCGGGCCATCAGGTGCGCGGCTTCGACCTGTCCCCGGCCTCGCTCGAGACGGCACGCGGCGACGGCATCATCATCGCGGCCTCCGCTGCGGAAGCAGTCGAGGATGCCGACCCGGTGATCACCATGCTACCGGCCGGCGCTCATGTGCTGAAGGTGTGGTCTGAGTTGGCCAGCCTCGTGCCGGCCGGTGCCCTGCTGATCGACAGCTCCACCATCGATGTCGACAGCGCCCGCAAGGCCCATGACATAGCCGCCGGACGCAAACTCGCCGCCGTTGATGCACCCGTCTCCGGAGGCGTCGGCGGCGCCAAGGCCGGCACGCTGACTTTCATGGTCGGCGGAGCCGACGAGGCCTTCGCCCGAGCCGAGCCTCTGCTCGCCGTGATGGGCAAGCGCGTGGTGCACTGCGGCACCGCCGGCGCCGGCCAGGCAGCCAAGATCTGCAACAACATGATCCTCGGCATTTCGATGATCGGCGTCTGCGAAGCCTTCGCACTTGGCGAAAAACTCGGCCTGTCGCAGCAGGCGCTCTACGACGTCGCCTCGACCTCGTCGGGCCAGTGTTGGTCCCTCACCACCTATTGCCCCGTCCCCGGGCCGGTGCCCACCTCCCCCGCCAACAACGACTACAAGCCAGGCTTTGCGGCGGCCCTGATGCTCAAGGATCTCAAGCTTGCCCAGGCCGCGGCCAATTCGGTCAGCGCCAACACACCGCTTGGCGCGGAAGCCGCCCAGCTCTATTCCCTGTTCGACGGCCTCGGCCACGGCACCGAGGATTTCTCCGCCATCATCCGGCTGCTGCGCGGCAAGCATTGAGGACCAGACATGACCTATGAGACCATTATCACCGAGCAGCGCGGACGCGTGCTGCTGATCACGCTCAACCGACCCGAAGCCCTCAACGCCCTCAACCGCAAGCTAGCCGGCGAACTCCTGGCGGCCACCCAGGCCGCGGACGCCGATCCCTCCATCGGCTGCCTGGTGATCACCGGCTCCGCCAAGGCCTTTGCCGCCGGCGCCGACATCAAGGAGATGCAAGCCCAGAGCTTCGCCGACATGCACAGCAGCGACTGGTTCTCGGAATGGAACCATTTCGCGGCTTCCCGCAAGCCGAAGATCGCTGCCGTAGCCGGCTATGCTTTGGGCGGCGGCTGCGAACTCGCCTTGATGTGCGATTTCATCCTGGCGGCCGACACCGCCAAATTCGGCCAGCCCGAGATCAAGCTCGGCGTCATCCCCGGCATGGGCGGCAGCCAGAGGCTGGTGCGCTCGATCGGCAAGTCCAAGGCGATGGAACTGTGCCTCACCGGCCGCCTGATGGACGCGGCGGAGGCCGAGCGCTGCGGCCTGGCCTCGCGCGTCGTTCCGGCTGCCGATCTCGTCGAGGACGCGGTGAAGACGGCCGATACCATCGCCAACATGTCGCTGACGGCCAGCATGGTGATGAAGGAAGCGATCAACCAGGCCTATGAACTGCCGCTCGCCAGCGGCCTCACCTTCGAGCGCCGCGTCTTCCAGGCCCTGTTCTCGACCGAAGACCAGAAGGAAGGCATGGCCGCCTTCGTAGAGAAGCGTCCGGCGCAGTTCAACCGGGGGTAATTTCCCCGGGTGCGCGGGCATCCTGCCCGCATCTTCCTAAACCCCAAACGCAATATTTGCGGATGAGAAGGGCGGGCAGGATGCCCGCGCACCCGGGAATATGCCTCCCCTCAGTTCGTCGAGGGGAAGTTCAGGTTCACGCCCGAGCGGATGCCGGTCGGCCAGCGGGCGGTCACGGTCTTCAGGCGGGTGTAGAAGCGCACGCCCTCCATGCCGTAGATCGAGTGGTCGCCGAACAGCGAGCGCTTCCAGCCGCCGAAGGAGTGGTAGGCCACCGGCACGGGCAGCGGCACGTTGACGCCGACCATGCCGACCTCGATGCTATCGGCGAAGGCGCGCGCCGCATCGCCGTCTCGGGTGAAGATGGCGGTACCGTTGCCATATTCGTGGTCGTTGATCATCTTGGTGGCATGGGCGTAGTCGCGGGCTCGCACCATGGAGAGCACCGGCCCGAAGATCTCCTCCTTGTAGATCGACATCTCTTCGGTGACGTGATCGAACAGGGTAGCGCCGACGAAATAGCCGTTTTCATAGCCCTGGAGCTTGAGGCCGCGACCGTCGACCACCAGCTTGGCGCCTTCGCGCACGCCGGCGTCGATATAGCCGAGCACCTTTTCCTGGTGCTGCTTGGTGACCACCGGCCCCATCTCGGCCTGCGGATCGGCGGCGGGGCCGACCTTGAGCTTGTTGATGCGCGGCAGGAGATGCTCGACCAGCGTATTGGCGGTCGCATCACCGATCGGCACCGCCACCGAGATCGCCATGCAGCGCTCACCGGCCGAGCCATAGGCGGCCGAGACCAGCGCATCGGCGGCCTGGTCCATGTCGGCATCCGGCATCACCACCATATGGTTCTTGGCGCCGCCGAGGGCCTGGCAGCGCTTGCCGTTGGCTGCGGCGGTCGCATAGATGTACTGGGCGATCGGGGTCGAGCCGACGAAGCTGATGGCCTTGACGTCGGGATGGTGCAGTAGCGCGTCGACGGCTTCCTTGTCGCCGTTGACGACGTTGAGCACACCCTCGGGCAAGCCGGTGTCGAGGAGGAGCTGCGCCACCAGCAGGGCAGCGGAGGGATCACGCTCGGACGGCTTGAGGATGAAGGTGTTACCGGCAGCGATCGCCACCGGATACATCCACAGCGGCACCATGGCCGGGAAGTTGAAGGGCGTGATGCCGGCGACAACGCCGAGCGGCTGGCGGTCATTGTGGGTGTCGATGGCCGGGCCGACATTGCGGCTGAATTCGCCGGCAAGCAGATGCGGGATGCCGCAGGCGAATTCGACGACCTCGATGCCGCGCTGTACTTCGCCCAGAGCGTCGGAATGGGTCTTGCCATGCTCGGCCGAGATCGCCTGGGCAATCCTGTCGGCATTGGCCTCGAGCAGTTCCTTGAACTTGAACATGTAGCGGGCGCGCTTGAGCGGCGCGGTGGTCGACCAGGCCGGGAAGGCCTTCTTGGCCGCCTGCACGGCGGCGTCGACGTCCGCGGTCGAGGACAGGCCGAGTTCGCCGCTCTGTTCGCCGGTGGCAGGGTTGAACACGGGCGCGAAGCGTCCGCTGGTGGTAGCGGTCTGCTTGCCGCCGATCAGGTTGTCGATACGGGCCATGGGGTTTCCTCTGAAAAATAGGTCATCCCGGACGCATTGCGGCACGCAGTGACGCGATGCAGATCCGGGACCGTCTTCCGATAGAAGCTCATCTGTCACGCGATCCCGTGTCGGCGACGCAGCATTGCATGCTGCATCGCGCACGGGATGACATGACCTCAATCCAGCGTCTTCAAGACGTCGCCGAGCGTGGTGACCAACTCGTCGATCTGCGCCTTGGAGATGATCAGCGGCGGGGACAGGGCGATGATGTCGCCGGTAGTGCGGATCAGGAGGCCCTTCTCATAGGCCTTCAGGAAGGCGGAGAAGGCGCGCTTGGTGGGCTGACCGGCGATAGGCTCGAGCTCGATGGCGCCGATCAGGCCGAGGTTGCGAATGTCGATGACATGCGGCAGGCCCTTGAGCGAGTGCACCGCGTCTTCCCAATAGGAGGCGAGATCGGCGGCGCGGGTGAGCAGGCCTTCCTCGGCATAGGTGTCGAGCGTGCCGAGCGCGGCGGCGCAGGCCACCGGATTGGCCGAATAGGTGTAGCCATGGAAGAGCTCGATCAGGTGCTCCGGCCCCGTCATGAAGGCATCGTAGATCTCCTTCTTGGCGAACACCGCGCCCATCGGGATCACGCCTGAGGTGATGCCCTTGGCCACCGTCATCATGTCGGGGGTCACGCCGAAATAATCGGCGGCGAAGGGCGCACCGAGGCGGCCGAAACCGGTGATGACCTCGTCGAAGATCAAGAGGATGCCGTGCTTGTCGCAGATGGCGCGGATCCGCTCCAGATAGCCCTTGGGCGGCAGCAGCACGCCGGTGGAGCCGGCGATCGGCTCGATGATCACGGCCGCGATGGTGGAGGGATCGTGCAGGGCGATCACACGCTCCAGATCCTCGGCATATTCGGCACCATGTTCGGGCAGGCCGCGGGAGAAGGCGTTGCGAGTGAGGTCATGGGTGTGGCGGATATGGTCTACGCCGGTGAGCAGCGTGCCGAACATCTTGCGGTTGGAGACGATGCCGCCCACCGAAATGCCGCCGAAGCCGACGCCGTGATAGCCGCGCTCTCGGCCGATCAGGCGGAAGCGCTGCCCTTCGCCGCGGGCGCGGTGATAGGCGAGTGCGATCTTGAGCGCGCTGTCGACGGCTTCGGAGCCAGAATTGGCGAAGAAGACGTGATCGATGCCCTGGGGCGTAAGCTGAACCAGGCGCGAAGCGAGCTCGAAGGCGGCGGGGTGCCCCATCTGGAAGGCCGGCGCATAATCGAGCTCCGCCGCCTGCTTCTGGATCGCCTCGGTGATCTTGGGGCGGCCATGGCCGGCGTTGCAGCACCACAGACCCGCCGTACCATCGAGCACCTGGCGGCCATCGGCCGTCGTGTAGTGCATGTCCTTGGCCGCGACGAACATGCGCGGATTGGACTTGAACTGTCTGTTAGCCGTAAACGGCATCCAGAACGCTTCGAGGTTGTTGGTCACACGGATCGGGGCATTCATCAGGATCTCTCCGGAAGCTGCCGGGGTCCCGAAGGCTGGCGGGAAGCCCGGCTCGTTAAGCTGGCAATAGCTTTGCCTTGAATTTGAAAATTATGCCAACTCTTTGTTGTGGCAGCATCATTCCTATTTCGGCCACACTTTCATACCCGAGTTTTTGTTCTAGAACGAATGTTCAATAACAAGCGTTAGGTTCGTAAATTCCCGCACATTGAATGCAAAGTGGAATTATCGACTGCGTTCATGATATTTAACATTCTAAACAGGCCTGGATGGAGGACCACATCATGCAGAACGTCGATTTGGGTTCTCTGTTGCGGCGCGTGCGCGAGGCGCGCGGATTGTCGCAGCGCCAGCTCGCCAAGCGTGCCGGCATCTCCAACGCCACCATCTCGCTGATGGAATCGAATGCAGTGAACCCTTCGGTCGGTGCCCTGAAGCGGGTGCTCGACGCCCTGCCGATCGGCCTGGCGGAATTCTTCGCCCTCGACGCCAATCCCGGCCGCAAGGTGTTTTATCGCTCGGGCGAGTTGATGGAAATCGGCCGGGGACGCGTCTCCTACCGCCAGGTCGGCTCGGATCTGCGCGGGCGCGCGCTGCAGATGATCTCCGAGCGTTACCAGCCCGGCGCCGATTCCGGCAAAGTGCTGCTGCACCACCAGGGTGAGGAATGCGGCATCATCATTCGCGGCCAGCTCGAAGTCACGGTGGGCGAAGATGTGGCCGTGCTTGGTCCCGGGGATGCATATTATTTCGACAGCCGCGAGCCTCATCGCTTCCGCAATGTCGGCGATACGGCCTGCGAGCTGATATCGGCTTGCACACCGCCAAGCTTCTGAGCCATGAAGGAATGGGAACAACGAAACAGGAAGCGCTCATGGCAGAGGGAGGAGAGGCCGGCCGGCAACGCAACAAGACCAAGCTCGGCCTGGCCAATATCGACAAGATCCTCGACAGCGCCCTTTCGGCCTTTTCGAAACATGGCTTGCGCGGCACGCGCATCGACCAGGTCGCCGAAGCCGCCGGCATGTCGAAGACCAATCTCCTCTATTATTTCCGTACCAAGGACGCCCTCTATGAGGCGGTACTCACCCGCACGCTGGAAGTCTGGGTCACGCCGCTGAAGGAACTCGACGCCACGCGCGGCCCGGTCGCGGCCCTGACGTCCTATATCGAGCACAAGCTCAAATGCTCGCGGCTCTATCCGGAGTCCTCCCGTCTCTTCGCCATGGAGATCATGCAGGGGGCGCCCCATCTGAAGAAGGTGCTGGCGACGGATCTCACCAACACCGTCCGGCAGAAATCGGTCATCATCCAGCGCTGGATCGCCGAAGGGAAATTGCGGCCGATCGAGCCCTATCATCTCCTCTTCATGATCTGGGCGACCACCCAGCATTATGCCGATTTCGCCACGCAGATCAGCGTCCTCACCGGCAAGGACCTCACCGACGAAGCCTTCTACGAAGAAACGCTGAAGACGTTGACAGAAACGATCCTGCGCGGCGTGCTGGCCGAGCGCTGATCGGGCCTTGGGCCCAAAGCAATTTTCGGAAAGGTGGCCTCGCATTTAAGCTAATAAAATGCGCCAAAACAAAGAGTTATAGACAAAACACAACCCAGAGAAATCACGTCTTACCCTAGCAGCCGTGCTATCCTCACCCCACATGGATAGAGGGGTCATCCCCTAGAGCAAAGCGCGTTCAGGCGTGAACGCTTGTTTGCCCTAGCTCCTTGTTCCGACGCGTCTTTGCGATTCCTGGTGCTTCCAGGAAATCACAAAACGCTTTTGGGAGGACGAGATGGGACACGCTATACTGAGTGCTCAGACGATCGAGCAATGCATCATCCCGCAGGATTGGGATCGCTACACCAAGGAAGACCACGAGACCTGGTCGATCCTGTTCAAGCGCCAGCTCACGGCTCTCAAGGGCCATGTCGCGCAGGAATATCTGGATGGGCTGGCCACACTGGGTATCGACGAGACGGGTATACCGAATTTCGAGCGCATGAACGAAAGGCTGCGACGGGCCACCGGCTGGGAGGTGGTGGCCGTGCCCGGCCTGATCGCCTCCCGCCCCTTCTTCGAGATGCTGGCAAGCCGGCGCTTTCCGGCCGGCACCTTCATCCGCACGCGCGCGCAGCTCGACTATCTCGAAGAGCCCGACATCTTTCACGACGTCTTCGGCCATGTGCCGCTGCTCACCAATCCGGCCTATGCCGATTACATGAACGAATATGGCCGCATCGGCCTCGACGCGATCGACAACAAGGGCGTGAAATTCCTCGCCCGCCTCAACTGGTACACGATCGAGTTCGGCCTGATCCGCAAACCCGAGGGCATCCGCATCTATGGGGCGGGCATCGTCTCCTCCTTCGGTGAAGCCAAATATGCCGTCGGCGATACCTCCGCCCATCATCTGCGCTTCGATTTCGACAGGGTCGTCAGGACCGGCTATTACATCGACGACTTCCAGGCGAGCTACTTCGTGATCGACCGTTTCGAAGAGCTCTTCGACCTGCTCAAGGGGATCGATGCACCAGCGCTGTTCGCCGAATTGCGGGAAAAGCCCACGCTGTCCCCTTTCGAGATCCGGCCCGAGGACGAAGTGCTGCGCCGGGGCAGCGGCGACTATTGGCGTGATTTTCCCAAGACCAAGACGAAGCTGAAGTAGAGCGATCCTTCGCTCAATGCGCGGCCAGGAAAGCGTTCATGTAGAAGCCCGCCTCCCCAGCGCCATACGCCTTGTCAGGGGCGACCGGACAAGCCCGGCGCGCGAGGCAGCCACCATGCCTGCAGTCGGTACCTTGCGGTGAGTGCACATGGGCGGCGCAGCGTTCGACATCGTAACCGGCCGTCGTGAAGGCCCCGACCGGACAGCTGTTCAGGCAGGGCTTGGCCGCACAGCTCTCGCAGGGATGGACTGCCTCTGCGAGCGGCGGCAGCGCCAGCCTTTCGCCAAGGCCGAGCGCCCCGCGATAGCTGTGCCAGAGACCATGCACGGGATGCACATAGATGCCGAGCGGCGAAGGAAAGACAGCGCCGCCGCGCTGCGCCCAGCGCTGGAACGGCAAATAGGGCGGACCGCCGAAGGGATAGAGGGCGACGGCACCGAACTCGTTCGCCATCGCGTCGATCACCCGGGCGGACCAGCGATCCAATGGATGCTGCGCACCATCGGCTGCCTCGGGCGAGGCCGCGAAAGCGGGCCATTGCCGGCCGCCGCTCCAGCCGAGCAGCACCAGCGTTTCGACCGGCCCGGTGTCGAGCGCCGGTACGCTGTCCTCCTGCCGAGGATGGAAGGCACCTCTCACCGAGACGCCGACAGCTTCGGCATGTTCTGCAATCTGATCCAGCGTCATGGGCTCGGCGTGATTTCCCGATGAGAGCGCTGCATCCTGGTCTGGGCGGAGAGGGATGACAATCTCATTCTGCTCGGTCGAGTGTCACCCCTCATCCGGCTGCCGCCACCTTCTCCCGCAAGGGGAGAAGGGGTTTTGATGGGGAAGGTCGAAACCAGCTGAGCGATCCCAAATACCGCACCCCACGCCGAGTAAATTCCCTTCTCCCCTTGCGGGTGTCGTCAACTCTCTTGAGTTGACTAGAGGTGGCGGCAGCCGGATGAGGGGTGGTGGCGCGGCCCGCTCGAGTCCTGCCCTACTCCGCCGCCGCGGCTGCCTTGGCATGCACGGCCGGATTGTTGGGATGCTCCTTCCAGGTGCGATGCCCGCCCACCGGCCTGCCGGTGCGCTTGTCCACCCCGGACGTCACCGGTTCGAGCGTGATGCAGTTCTCGATCGGGCAGACCACGGCACACAGATTGCAGCCCACGCACTCCTCCTCGATCACCTCGAACTTGCGCTCGCCGGCGACCATGTTGGTGATGGCCTGGTGCGAGGTGTCCTCGCAGGCGATGTGGCAGCGGCCGCATTTGATGCAGGCATCCTGGTCGATATGGGCCTTGACCACATATTCGAGGTTGAGGTGCTGCCAGTCGGTCACCTGGGGGATGGCCTTGCCGACGAACTGGTCGACGGAGGTATAGCCCTTCTCGTCCATCCAGTCGGACAGGCCGGAGATCATCTCCTGCACCACCTTGAAGCCATAGACCATGGCCGCCGTGCAGACCTGCACCGTGCCGCAGCCCAGCGCCATATATTCCACGGCGTCGCGCCAGGTCTCGACGCCGCCGATGCCGGAGATCGGCAGGCCGCGGGTGGCCTCAGCCCGGGCGATCTCCGAGACCATGCTGAGCGCGATCGGCTTCACCGCCGGGCCGCAATAGCCGCCATGGGTGCCGAAACCGTCGGTGTTCGGCCAGGGGCGCATATTGTCGATGTCGACCGAGACGATGGAATTGATGGTGTTGATCAGCGACACCGCATCGGCGCCGCCGCGCTTGGCCGCCTCGGCCGGCTTGCGCACGTCGGTGATGTTGGGCGTCAGCTTCACGATCACCGGCATGCGGGTATATTGCTTGCACCAGCGCGCGACCATTTCGACATATTCGGGCACCTGCCCGACGGCCGAGCCCATGCCGCGTTCCGACATGCCATGCGGGCAACCAAAGTTCAGCTCGATGCCATCGGCCTCGGTGTCCTCGACGAAGGGCAGGATCGACTTCCAGGCATTCTCCTCGCAGGGCACCATCAGGGAGACGATGAGCGCCCGGTCCTTCCAGTCACGCTTGACCTGTTTGATCTCGCGCAGATTGACCTCGAGCGGCCTGTCGGTGATCAGCTCGATATTGTTGAAGCCCATCACCCGGCGGTCCTGGCTGTGCCAGGCGCCGTAGCGCGGACCGTTGACGTTGACCACCGGCGGGCCCTGCTCGCCGAGCGTCTTCCAGACCACGCCGCCCCAGCCTGCCTTGAAGGCGCGGACGACGTTGTATTCCTTGTCGGTCGGCGGCGCCGAGGCCAGCCAGAACGGATTGGGAGACTTGATGCCCAGGAAATTGGTGCTGAGATCGGCCATGTCGTTTCTCCTCACGCTGCCTTGGCTTCAGACTTCAGAACGCGATCGATCGAGAGGGCGGCCTGCTTGCCGTCTTCCACCGCCGCCACAGTCAGATCCTTGCCGCCGGCGACACAGTCGCCACCAGCCCAGATGCCGGGCACCGAGGTGCGTTGCTCGGCATCGACGGTAATCCGGCCTTTTTCCAGTACGAGCGCTACGCCGTTCACTTCCTCGGGCAGGAAGGATTGCCCGATCGCGGTGAAAAGCTGGTCGCATTCGAGCCTGACGGTCTCGCCGGTGCCCGTGAGGCGCCCGCCCTGCTCCGCGGTATATTCGAGCTCGACGGCCACCAGCCTGCCGTCCTCGGCATGCAGCCGCGCGGGCTTGAGCCAGTGGCGGATCAGCACGCCGTCGGTCTGCGCCACTTCCTGCTCGTAGTCGGAGGCATTCATCTGCGGCTGGCCGCGGCGATAGGCGATGGTCACACTCTCCGCCCCCAGGCGCTTGGTCTGCGAGGCGATGTCGATGGCGGTCATACCGCCGCCGATCACCACGATGCGGCGGCCGACCGGCAGGTCAGCGAGATCCACCGCCTGGCGCAGGTCGGCGATGTAGTCGACGGCATCGATCACGCCCTCGATGCCCTCTTCCAGGCCGAGATCGTTGGTGTCGCCCAGTCCCATGCCAAGGAAAACCGCATCATACTCACGAGCGAGGCTCGCCAGTTCGACGTCGCGGCCAAGGCGCTTGCCATAGTCGATGGTGATGCCTCCGATCGCCGTGATGTAGTCGACCTCGGCTTGGGCAAAGCCGCCGGTGCTCTTATAGGCGGCGATGCCATATTCATTGAGCCCGCCAGCCTTCTCGCGCGCCTCGAACACGGTAACCTCATGGCCCAGCGTTGCCAGCTTGTGGGCACAGGACAGGCCCGCCGGACCGGCACCGACCACGGCGACGCGCTTGCCGGTGGGGGCGCCGCGCTTGAACAGTTGCCGGCCCTTGGCGAAGAGCTCGTCGGTGGCGTAGCGCTGCAGATTGCCGATCTCGACCGCCCTGCCCTCCGAGGTCTCCTTGACGCAGGCTTCCTCGCACAGCGTCTCGGTGGGGCAGACGCGGGCGCACATGCCGCCCATGATGTTGGATTCTAGGATGGTCCGGGCCGCGCCGACCGTGTTGCCGGTCATGATCTCGCGGATGAACATCGGAATGTCGATCGAGGTGGGGCAGGCCTTCACGCAGGGCGCATCGTAGCAGAACAGGCAGCGCTCGGCGGCAACGCGCGCCTCATGCCTGCCGAAGGCCGGATGCAGGTCTGAGAAATTGCTGGCGAGCGTGGGGGAATCGAGACGGCCCCGCGCAATGTCGGATCGTGCAGTCATCTGAACCTCTGGTATTTGGCTCTTTATTTTTTACCAGTTGATCAAAAGAACGAGTCGCTGTCAATCACACTTTTGAACAGCTCCAGAGTGAGAATCTGCCTGTCTCGACGGCTTGGCAGGGGGTTTGGGGGCTGGTCTTCAGACACACCCCTTTCAAGGTGTTTGGAACGAACCCGGAAAAAACTGGGACAGGGCAACACGACCCCTCATCCGCCCCTCCGGGGCACCTTCTCCCGCAAGGGGAGAGGGCAACCGACCAGCGCCGCGTCTCCTGAAAAGATCCCCTTCTCCCCTTGCGGGAGAAGGTGACGGCAGGCGGATGAGGGGTCGCACCACTCTATCCGAAATTCAGACCTCAACACCCTGAAAGGGGCGGGTCTGAAGATCCGCCCGCCATCATGCCGCGATCTGCTTCGCCAGCATGGCGGCGAGCTTCTGCATGATCTCGTCCGGCCCGTGGCCGATCAGCATGTAGGAACGCTCCGCATCCGACCAGTAGACCACGTTGAAGCCGTTGCGCTGTTCGAGCGTCGGCGGCGTTACCGCACCGGGGCTGTTGCCATAGATGCAGAAGGCGAGCGGGCCCGTCAGTTCGTCGAGATAGGCGATCTCGACCAGGGGCGCATTGTCGTAGTGGAAGAGTTCGACGCGCTTGAGCTCCTGGGCCGGCAGGCTGATCTTCTCGGGCGTCAGCGGGAAGCCGAGCCGACGGGTCGCTGCGGCAAGATCACGCTGCGCGGTGGAGACGTCGTTCGGCATCCAATCGAGCGTCTGCGACGTCGTCAGCCCCCAATAGTCGGCGACGGTCGAACGCCAGGCGTCCGGCCCTTCATGGTCGCTGCGCTGCGACGAGGGCAACGGCCAGAGGCCGGGCGGCATGTAGTGGCCGACCCCGGTACCCACGACGAACAAGGCGAGCGCTGCCGCGACCGCGGCAGGCGGGATGCGCCAGCGCGAGCCCCGTGCATTGTCATTGGCCACCGGCGCCGGAACCGCGGCCAGGCTTTCGGCCAGAAGCGCTTCCAGACGTTGCCGTGGCGCATGCGCCGTCAGGGCCTCGTAACTCTGCTCGAAGGGGAGCGAACCGCCCGCCAGAGCGTCCAGCCTCGCCTTCAAGGCCGGTTCCCGAGCCAGGCGCCCTTGTAACGCCGCACGTTCTTCGGGCGGCAGCGCATCATCGAGGAAAGCCACGAGGACGGCATCGTCGGGTCCCATCTCTTCCACACTCATGATGTCTCCCCCGAAGCGCCCTCGGGCGTATCCCTGTTCAGATGAGCGAGCCTGAGCCGGGCCGAGGCAAGACGACTCATGACGGTGCCGATCGGCACGGCCAACATCTCGGCCGCCTCGGCATAGCTGAGCCCCTCGCCATAGACCAGAAAGACGGTTTCGCGCAGCGCTGCAGGCAGGGCCTGCACATGCCTCAACACCTGAGCAGCCAAAATATTCGTTTGAAACTGCCGTTCGCCGTCAAAAGACAGAGCCGCCTCCGCCTCGTCGAGTTCGACGGGATTGCGGACCTTGCTGGCCCGGATCTCGTTGAGCCAGATCGAACGCTCGATGGCGAACAGCCAACGATCGAGACGCGTTCCGGGGATGAACTGGTGCGACCGCTCGAGCGCCCTCAGGCAGGTAGCCTGGACCAGTTCCTCCGCCGCCTGTCCGCTACCCGATAGCACAAGCCCGAACCGCCACAGCGCTACAAGATGCGCGGCGAGGCCGGTTCGAACGTCCTGATCACCTGATTGGGGCATGAATCGCCTATGCCGATATGGCGCGGCATTATTGTGGCGCGGCTGGCGGGAAACGCAATCATGTGAAAAGGGGTGGTGAGCGGACTTGCGACAAGCATTACCGCCGCTGCGCCAAAGTCTCCCTATCCCTTCTGTTGTCAGAAGGCCTATTCGGCGGCGTCGAGCAGGATTTCGTCGGCATTCGCCGCTTCGACCATGTCACGCAGGGCGCAATCCTCGGTGCAGTCATGGCAGCGTGCTGCTGCGCGTGCATCGGCGAGAATCTGCCGCACGGTGATCAGGCAGCGGCCGCATTCCGGTCCGCAACCCAGGCAACGATAGGCATCTGCAGCCGAACGCGGACACCCCGGCTGCTCGGTCGCGAGCGTGCTGGTGAAATCCTCATCGGTCAAAACACGGCAGGAACAGACGATCATTCGCGGCGATCTTGGGTTCGAGCAAAGGCAGTGACGCGAGTGATGTGGACGGACGCGAGCGCCTTGTCAATGGCTCGCCGCAACAATAGAATCGTTATAAATCAGTAGTTTAGAATGACAATAAACTGGGATTCGCCTCGACAGTCATCGGTGACCGACCTCATCCCTTCCCCTGGATAAAATCCTCCGGACAAATTTGACGCCACCAGGGGCTTGCCTAAATTTAGAATTCTTCTAATGTGGCTTCAGTCCACTAAGTACGGAGAAACGCTCATGAAGGGCGACAAGAAGGTCATCGACTATCTCAACAAGGCGTTGCGTAGCGAACTGACCGCAATCAATCAATATTGGCTGCATTATCGGATCTTCGACAATTGGGGCCTGCTCGGTCTTGCCAAGAAGTGGCGTGCCGAATCGATCGAGGAGATGCAGCACGCCGACAAGCTGACCTCGCGCATCCTCTTCCTCGAAGGCTTCCCGAACATGCAGACGCTCGATCCGCTGCGGATCGGCCAGACGGTGAAGGAAGTTCTCGAATGCGATCTCGCCGCCGAGCGCGAGGCTCGCTCCCTCTATCAGGAGGCTGCGGAATATTGCCGCACCGTCAAGGATTTCGTCTCCGAGAACCTGTTCAAGGAACTGATGACCGACGAGGAAGGCCATATCGACTTCCTTGAGACCCAGCTCGACCTGGTTGAACGCCTCGGCATCCAGAACTACTCGCAGAGCCATCTCGGCGGCTTCTCGGAAGAATAGGCCGTTCTTCCTCAGAACTATCGGACAAGGCGGTCGCGACGACCGCCTTTTTCTTTGGTGTCGCCGGCCTGCAGCGATGGCAGGCGCTCACCTCGTATATGGTAACCGTATCGACCATTGCCACGCTTCCGTAGCCGACGAGGACCCCATGCCGAGCAGATCGCCGATACACATCAAGCCAACCAGAATCGGCCTGATCGGCGGCTTGGCGGCCAGGGCCGGGATCTACTACTACGAGCGGATCCTGCAGGAATATCAGGGGGCGAAGATCGCCCTCGACCTGACGCTGAGACATGCCGACGTGGGCACGGTACTGCACCATGTCGGATCGGGGGACAGGGACGGGCTCGGCCACTATCTGGGCTCGCTCGCCAACGAACTGTTCGACGCCGGCATGGACACGGTGTCCATCACCGCCGTCGCGCCGCATCTTGCCATCGACGAAATCAAGAAACGAGCGAAGGGCCCGATCATCGACCTGCTGGCAACGATCCCGGGCGCCCTGAAATCCGCGGGCTTCGAACGCGTCGCGATTTTTGGCAACCGCGCCGTGATGACCTCGGCGGTCTTCGGCGCCGTGCCGGAAGATATGGTCGTCAAGCTCGATCCAAGCGAGATCGCGCGCGTACACGAGACCTACACCGACATTGCCCTCTCCGGTAAGCGCGGCACCAAGGCCGAGGTCGCCTATTTCGACGACCTGGCTGGCGACCTGCTCGGCCGGAGGGGCGCACAAGCCATCATGCTGGCCGGGACGGACCTGTCGTCCTTCTATGCGGATCGTGAGCCCGATTTTCCCTTCCTCGATGTGAGCGCCCTGCACATCGAACAAATTCTCGCAGGAATCTGAGCGGCATCGCCGGCGAGGAACTACAGCACGACATCAAGAGGTTCGAGTCGGGAGTCACGGTCACACGTCGATCTTTGAACCGCCCCTGCAGGACTGGTCCGGTTCAATTCGGTTCCGGCGTGATATCGATCTCGACGACCTCGCCCTCCTGCGGCCCGACGCGGATGACCTCCCCGACATCCTTGCCGAACAACGCCTTCGCTAGCGGCGAGACATGACTGATCCGGCCATGGGTGGCGTCGGCCTCGTCTTCGCCGACGATGCGCCAGATCCTTTCGCGCCCGTCGGGATAGTGCAGCGTGACGGCCATGCCGAAGCGAATGCCGGCATCGGCGACAGAGGGCGTCACCAACTCCGCAGAGGCCCGCCGGGCAGCCCAGTAGCGAATGTCGCGCGAGGCATTACCCATGGCAATGCGATCCCCCGCGGCCTCCGCCGTTGCGAAAAGCGCGCGCGCTCGCCTGAGCTCGGCCTCGATCATGGCAAGGCCGCGCGCGGTGACGAGATTGCGCTCGATCGAAATCGGCCGCTCGGGAAGGACCTGGGCGTCCTCCCCTTCCTGGCCGTCCTGGGTGAAGGCTCGGCTCATGTTGCGACGATCAGGCGGCCAAAGGTCATGCCGCCAAGATCATGCGGCCTGGGCCGTGCCCTCGACGCGCTTGGCGATGAGGGTGCGCAGCTTGCCGAGATCCTTGGCGAAGCCGCGAATGCCTTCGGCGAGCTTCTCGGTCGCCATGGCATCCTCGTTCATCTCCCAGCGGAAGGCGCGTTCGTCGATCTTGCCGGTAGTCGGAGCAGCGGCATAGTTGCCAGGCGAGAGCTGGCGCTCCAGCGTGCCTTGATCCGCATCGAGCGCCTGCAACAGGTTCGGTGCGATGGTGAGACGGTCGCAGCCGGCCAGTGCCTCGATCTCGCCGGTGGAGCGGAACGAAGCGCCCATCACGACCGTCTTGACGCCGCGCGACTTGTAATCGGCATAGATACCGCGAACCGACAGCACGCCCGGATCCTCTTCCGGGGTGAAGGTGCGGCCGTCATTCTTCACGTGCCAGTCGAGGATGCGGCCGACGAAGGGCGAGATCAGGAACACGCCGGCATCGCCGCAAGCCACAGCTTGCGCCTTTGAGAACAGTAGGGTCAGGTTGCAGTCGATGCCTTCCTTCTGCAGCACTTCGGCGGCACGGATGCCTTCCCAGGTCGAGGCGATCTTGATCAGAATGCGGTCGCGCTCGATGCCGCGCGACTTGTAGTCGGCGATGATGGCATGCGCCTTGGCAATGGTCGCCTGCGTATCGAAGGAGAGGTCGGCGTCGACTTCGGTCGAAACGCGCCCGGGAACGAGCTTGGTGAGTTCCGCACCGAAGGAAACGGCGAGGCGATCGGCGATGGCTGCGACGACGCCGTCCTTGCCGCCACCCTGCTTGCTGCCCCAGCTCACGGCTTCCGCGATCAAATGGTCATAGGCCGGCATTTCGGCTGCCTTGAGCAGCAGGCTCGGATTGGTGGTGCAGTCCACCGGCTTGAGCGCCTTGATCGAGTCGATATCGCCGGTATCGGCGACCACGACCGTCATGGCACGCAATTGTTCGAGTTTCGAAGCCATATGTTACGTCCTTGTTCACAGAGCTTGTTAGCGTCCCGTCACGGACCATAGACCCCAGCCCCGGCGGCGTCATCAGTTATCATGCCTGTTTTTCTGCCTCGCCGTCGGAGCGGGCAAGAGAGCACGGTGCGGCAGACATTTGCCGCCTCGAACATGCCTCGGATGATCCTCCAGGCTGCTTATCAAGATATGGCTCCGTTGCCGGGAGATACAAGGCGACTGCGGTACGCGGATCACTTGCGGCAGCAGATGATGAAGCGCTGGTAGAGATAGGTGCGCAGCCGGTTGCGCAGATTCGCTCGGCGCCTCTGGGCGGCGGCGATCGGCCGATGCGAGGAGACCACGACATCCCTGAAACCGGCCTGCTCCAGGAGCGGCAGGAGATCGGTGCTCCGCAGTCCCCGGCCAAAAGGCAGCCGCTCCATGATGCGGGCATGGCGTTCGCCCATCGCGCCATCATAGTAGGGATCGGCGCCACCGAGGCGATCGATCAGGGCGATGAGCCTGGACGCCATGCGTCCGGTCCTGGTCGGTCTCGCCCAATCACCGTCGAAGAACAGCAATCTGCCGCCCGGCTTCAGCACGCGATGCCAATCGGCGAAGGCCTTCTGCGGCTCGGTCAGCGTCCAGACCAGATGCCGGCAGACGACGGCATCATAGGCGCCTTCCGGTTCCATGGTGTTTTCGGCATCGCCGAGCCGGAAGCGCAGGCGCTGTCGCCCGGCATGCTTGCGCCGGGCGACAGCCAGCATCGCCTCGGAAAAATCCAGGGCCGTGACCTCGTGGCCGAGCGCCAGCAGCAGCTTGGTGATCTCGCCCGTGCCGCAGGCGAGGTCGAGAACCCGGCGCGGATCGCTGCCGAGATGATCGCGGATCGCCGCAGCCCAGGCCTCGAATTCCGGACCTTCGGGAATGTGGTGCCCGAAGGCGCGGTCGAAGGTTTCCGACCGCCCCGACCAGTAATCGCGGATCTCTTCCTTGAGATCGTAATTCGCGGTGCCGGTGCTGGTCATCTGACGGTTCTCTCCATCTGTTGGCGGATGCGGGTCATGACGCCGCCGCGATCCAGCCCGCCCGCGGTGCCGGAAGATCCGGATGCCGATAGCGAATGAAGCAGCCTCCCGCGCCGTCGCGAACGATTTCGGCGGCGACACCGAAGACCGACTGGATGCGCGCCGCCGTCAGCACCTCGGACGGAGGACCGATCGCCTCGATCCGTCCCGCCTGCATCAGGGCAATGCGGTCGCAGAACATCGCCGCGTGGTTGAGGTCATGCAGGGCCGCCACCACGGTGAGGTTCTGACGGTGCACCAGATGCAAAAGGCCGATCTGGTGGCCGATATCGAGATGATTGGTGGGCTCGTCGAGAAGCAGGATCTCCGGCTGCTGCGCCAGGGCACGAGCGATGTGGAGGCGCTGGCGTTCCCCACCGGAGAGCGTGTGCCACAGGCGACCGGCAAGGGCGGTCATCGCCACCTCCTCGAGCGCGAGGTCGACGATGGCATCGTCCTGGTTCGACCAGGGCGTGAAGGCCCCCAGATGCGGTGTTCGCCCAAGCTCCACGGCCTGGCGGGCGGTAATGCGCTCGGCCGTCTCGGCCTGCTGTTCGACCAGGGCGATGCGGCGTGCGACTTCGCGGCGAGCCAGGCCATGGAGCGACTGGCCCGAGAGAAGCACCTGCCCCCCCTGCGGACGGCGAATGCCGGCCAGCAGGGACATCAGGCTGGTCTTGCCCGAACCGTTCGGGCCGATGATGCCGAGCAACTCGCCCGGACGGACCTCCAGCGATACTCCGTGCAGGATCGAGACCCCACCAGCCGACCAGGACAGATCGTGGGCCGACAGGCTCATGCCGTCGCCTTTCTTTGGCTGAGGATGAGAGCGAAAGCCGGCGCACCGACCAGAGCCGTGATCACGCCGATCGGCAGAACCTGGCCGGGGATGATGATGCGGGACAGAATGTCGGCGATGATCATGAAGACGGCGCCGATCAAGGCGCTGGCCGGCAGCAGGCGCCCATGGCGCACGCCCACGACCATCCGCGCCGCATGGGGGATCACCAGCCCGACGAAGCCGATCGATCCGACGATACTGACCATCACGGCCGTCATCATCGCCGCAACACCGACGAGCACGACATAGGCGCGCCGGACGGAGATGCCGAGGGACGCCGCCGATTCCGTGCCGAAGGTGAAGGCATCGAGCGCGCGGGCATGCCACAGGCAGACCAGCAGCCCTACGGCCGTGACCGGCAGCGCCAGCCAGACGTCGGGCCAGCGTACACCCGAGAGATTGCCCAGCAACCAGAACATGATGCCGCGCGCCTGTTCGGCATTGGCCGCCTTGGTAACGATGAAGGAGGTCAGGGCATTGAAGAGCTGGGATCCGGCGACCCCGGCCAGGATCACCGCGCCGGTGCCGCGGCCCGAGCGCATCGCCAGCAAGGCGACGAAGCCGAAGGCCGTCAGCGCACCGAGAAAGGCGCCGGCGGGCAGGCTCAGGACCCCTGCCCCGAGGCCGAGGATGACGACCCCGACCGCTCCCGTCGATGCCCCAGCCGAGATGCCGAGGACATAGGGGTCGGCCAGGACGTTGCGCAGCAGCGACTGCAGCACGACGCCCGACAACGCCAGGGCCGCGCCGCAGCAGGCCGCGACGACCGCGCGGCTCAGCCGGTAGTTCCACACGATGCCTTCATCGATGCGATCCAGACCATAGCCGGCGCCCCACAGGCGGTTGGCGGCCGTCTTGGCGACGACGTCCATCGGAATGGCCGTCTCGCCAATGGCGGCGCCCAGCCAGAGGGCCAGCACGAGCACCGCCAGCGCCAGCATGCCGATCGCCAGCAATCGTGTGACGGGGCGATTCATCTCAGCGCTTCAGGCCGAAACGCTGGATGGCATCGGCGAGCATCTCGATGCCGTCGACGACGCGCACGCTCGGCTGCATCGCCTGCACGTCCATCTCCACGACATGGCCCTGCTTGACCGCCGGCATCAGGCTTGCCACCGGATCGGTCTTGAGAAAGTTGAGCTTCACGGCGATGTCGTCGGCCGGATAGCGGCGACGATCCATCCGGCCGGCGACGATGATGGTCGGATCGGCCTTGGCGATGGTCTCCCAGCCGACGCTCGGCCACTCCTCCTCGCTCTCCACGACGTTCCGCACACCCAACGCGGACATGATATAGCCCGGCACGCTGTTCTTGCCGGCCATATAGGGATCGACGTCGACCTTGGCGCTCGAGAACCAGAAGGCGGCGGAGACCTTGCCATCGCCGGCCGCGATCTTGCGGCGGGCGGCTTCCTCACGCGCTTTCAGCTCGGCGACGACTTTCGCCCCGCGCTCCTGGACGTCGAAGATCTCGGCAAGCTCGGTGATCTCCCGATAGACCAGATCCATGGTGAAGAGGGTGCCGCGCGTGCCGTCGCCGCCGCTGGAATTGTCCTTGCCGACGCAATCGGCGGGCGAAACATAGGTCGGGATGCCAAGTTCCTC
This sequence comes from Labrys sp. (in: a-proteobacteria), assembly GCF_047605565.1. Classification (NCBI taxonomy): domain Bacteria; kingdom Pseudomonadati; phylum Pseudomonadota; class Alphaproteobacteria; order Hyphomicrobiales; family Xanthobacteraceae; genus Labrys; species Labrys sp. (in: a-proteobacteria). The sequence continues at coordinate 9,534 of NZ_JASGFM010000010.1, read as the reverse complement.
GAACTGCTCGGGCTTGCCGACAATACCGCTGGGCCCGACATGCCATTGGAACTGCGCCGTCACAAGATCCGGCTTCCTGGCGATCACGCTTTCGAAGCTCGGATCATTGTCGGCCAGACGCGGAATTTTGGCATTGGCCGCTTCATAGCCGGGCAATACAGGGCCGAACCACACCGCCGTGCCGACGACCTTGTCGGCCAGGCCGAGGAGATAGAGAACCTCCGTGCTGCTCTGGCCGACGGAAACGGTGCGCTGCGGCGCATGCTCGAAGGTGACGGTGCGGCCGCAATTGGTGAGCTTGAGGGGATATTTCGTTGCCTGCGCAGCCGCCGGATCGATACCCAGCGCCAAGCCGAAGCTGGCCGCAAGCATGACGGCGAAGCTGGACCAGCGGGCCTTGCTCGTTGAAAGGATCATGACGTTCTCTCGTTTCGCGATAAGGGAAGCAGCGGTCTTCAGCATCAGCCGAATACCGTGAGGTTTCCTCAGGCCAGGCTGTGGCAAAGGACGTGAGCGTGCGAAGCGGAGGGAACAGGCGGGCAAGCGCCCGAAACGTCGGGAAGAAACGTCACATTGTCTCCTGTTCCGGGCATCCCCGCCCGTGACATGGGATTGATCGATATGACGGCAGGTTTCCTGGCTCGCGGATAAAGGCCTTGCATCTGCCTTCCCATGGGAGACCCACAGTGGCATGGCGCCTTTCGCGCCACGGGGATGCTTGGCAATCCGCCTACAGTTGCGGGGGCAGCCACGGCATGGGCTTTTAGAAAGCCGAACCGTGTTCCCTATTACTCCCATCGGGCTCGCACCCGACGGGAACCGTCACCGCACAGTTATCGGGGCGTCACGACCGCGGTCAAGCGAATATGCAAAGCGAACGGCCCCTGATGCCGTGCCCTACCTTCCCGCGTCAGGCCCGACAAGCCAGGAAGCCCTGTTCGATCACGTCCTTCGGCAGGTTGCGCCCGATGAAGACCAGGCGGCTTCGACGCTCCTCCTCGGGCTTCCAGGCACGCTGATGATCGCCTTCGAGCAGCATGTGCACGCCCTGCACGACGAAGCGCTGCGGATCGCCATCGAAGGCGACGATGCCCTTCAGGCGCAGCATGTCCGTGCCGAACTGTTGCACGATCATGTTGAGCCAGGGCATGAATTTGCCGGGATCGAGCGGCTCCTGGGACACGAGAGCGAAGCTGCCGACATGATCGTCATGGTCGTGGTCATGGAAACCCTCGAGGAAATCAGGCTCGGCTTCGAGGATACGGTCGAGGTCGAACGCGCCGCGGCCGAGCACCTTGTCGAGCGCGATGTCGCAACGCCGGGTCTCGTGGAGAGTGGCGGTGGGATTGATGCGACGGATCCGCTTCACCACCCGATCGAGTTCCTCTGCCGTGACCAGATCGATCTTGTTGAGGAGGATCGTGTCGGCGAAGGCAAGCTGCTCCTGCGCCTCATGCGCCGTCTCGATCTCGCCGAGCAAATGCCGGGCGTCGACCACGGTGACGATGGAGTCGAGCTGGGTCTTGGCGCGCACATCGTCATCGACGAAGAACGTCTGGGCAACCGGTGCGGGATCGGCCAGCCCGGTCGTCTCGATCAGGATGGCATCGAAGCGGTCGCGCCGACGCATCAGGCCCTCGATGATGCGAATGAGGTCGCCGCGCACCGTGCAGCAGATACAGCCATTGTTCATCTCGAAGATTTCCTCGTCGGTATCCACGACAAGGTCATTGTCGATGCCGACTTCGCCGAACTCATTGACGATGACCGCATATTTCCTGCCGTGGCTCTCGGTCAGGATACGGTTGAGAAGCGTGGTCTTGCCTGCCCCGAGATAGCCGGTGAGGACGGTGACGGGTGTCTGCGGCGCGGGCTGCATGATGTCGGAATTCCTTGATCCGTTGCGGATGCCCCACAGCATGTCGCTGCCGGGAGGCCTCATTGAATTTTGATTTATATGAAACGTTATAACATAACTATCGCAATCGCAAGCGAGCTCTCACCATCGTCACCCCAGCAATCGCCACGCAGGTGGGCAGAGGCTTGCTGGCATTCTCGACCGTGATCATTCCACCGGATTTGTCTGCCAGCAGAGGAAATCCATGCGGGAAATTTTCGAATCACGGCCCTTGTCGAGTAAGCCTCACGCTTCACCCTGCAATGGAATCAGGCACCAAGGTGCATCCTGCCGGCATGACCCTCTCCTCTCCGCGAGATCCTCTCGCCATCCTCAATAGCGTGTTCGGCTACGCCGCCTTTCGCGGCCAGCAGGAGGCGGTGGTGCGCCATGTCACCGGAGGGGGCGATGCGGTGGTGCTGTTCCCGACGGGAGCCGGCAAGTCGCTGTGCTACCAGATCCCGGCTCTGTGCCGGCGCGGCGTCGGCATCGTGGTCTCGCCACTGATCGCGCTGATGCGCGACCAGGTCGAGGCACTCAAGCAGGCCGGCGTGCGGGCGGCGGCGCTCAACTCCTCCCTGTCGCGCGAGGAGGCCTATAAGGTCCGCCGTTCCCTGATGGACGGCGAGCTCGACCTCCTCTATGTCGCGCCCGAGCGCGTGGCGACGCAAGGTTTCCAGGCCCTGATCGCCGATGCCGACATCGCGCTCTTCGCCATCGACGAGGCCCATTGCGTCAGCCAATGGGGCCACGACTTCCGGCCCGAATATCGCGAGCTAGGCGGCCTCGCCGCGTCCTTCCCCGGCGTGCCGCGCATCGCCCTCACCGCCACTGCCGATCCGGTTACCCGTGCCGACATCATCGAGCGGCTCGGCCTCAACCAGGCCGAGGTCTTCGCCACCAGCTTCGACCGGCCCAACATCAGCTACGCCATCGTCGAGCGCGACAATGCCCGCCGGCAATTGCTCGCCTTCCTGGCCGGGCACAAAGGCAATAGCGGTATCGTCTACTGCCTGTCGCGCGCCAAGGTCGAGGAGACGGCGCAATGGCTGAACGAGCAGGGTATCCGCGCTTTGCCCTATCATGCCGGCCTGGAAGCGGCTGTTCGCAGCGCCAACCAGGACGCTTTCCTGGAGGAGGAAGGCCTCTGCCTGGTCGCCACGGTCGCCTTCGGCATGGGCATCGACAAGCCCGACGTGCGCTATGTCGCCCATCTCGATATCCCTGCTTCGGTGGAGGCCTATTACCAGGAGACGGGCCGCGCCGGCCGCGATGGCCTGCCCTCGGATGCCTGGATGAGCTACGGCATGGCTGACGTGGTGCAGCGCCGCCGCATGATCCAGGAGGGCAATGCGCCGGAGACGGTGAAGCGGGTCGAACTCGGCAAGCTCAACGCTTTGCTCGGCATCTGCGAAACCGCCGAGTGCCGGCGCAAGGCCATCCTCGCCCATTTCGGCGAGACCCATCCCGGCCGCTGCGGCAATTGCGATACCTGCCTGTCGCCGGTCGAAAGCTGGGACGGCACCGATGCCGCCGTCAAGGCCATGGCCGCGATCTACCGCACCGGCCAGATGTTCGGCGCCGCCCATATCATCGACGTGCTCACCGGCAAGGTCACGGAGAAGGTCCAGCGCTTCGGCCACGACAACCAGCCCGTCTTCGGGGCCGGCAAGGACATCGAGGCGCGCACCTGGCAATCGGTGCTGCGCCAGCTCACCGCCGCCGGCCTCGTCAATGTCAACCACGAGGCCCATGGCGCCCTGATCCTGGCCGAGGAGGCGCGAGCCGTGTTCAAGGGCGAGCGGCAGATCGTCTTCCGTCGCGACCGCCCCCGCAAGAGCACCGAGACCAGACGCGCCCGGCGCGGCGAGATCGAGATGTCGGAACGCGACGGCGCCTTGTTTGCCGCCCTTCGGGCGGAGCGCAGCCGCCTCGCCCGCGAGCAGGGCGTGCCGCCCTACATGATCTTCGCCGACACCACCTTGCGAGCCATGGCGAGCGAGCGCCCCGGCAGCCTGCCGGAATTTCTGGCCCTGCCTGGCGTAGGCCAGGCAAAGCTGGAGCGCTATGGCGAAGTCTTCCTGGAAGTCGTCAGGCGCGAGGGCTAGGATGACGGCTCGGTACCGCTGGTTCACGCCACTGTGCGGCGGCGCACAGGCCGGACATGAGCCAGCTCTCCCCTCCTTGACGCCGTTTACCATACATTTTAAGTTAGTGAACGAACGCTAACTTAAAATGCGATTCTCCCGCGCCCGGTACGCGCCCATCCAGGAACCACACCGATGCTCGCATCGCTGATGTCCGCCCGCCGCTTCTGGCCCCTGTTCTGGAGCCAGTTCTTCAGCGCCTTCAACGACAATTTCATCAAGCAGGCCCTGACCATCCTTGCGGTCTACGGCATTGCCGAAACGGCCGCGATGGAAGGCGGCGACAGCATGGTCTCGATCGCCGGTGCCTTGATCGTGCTGCCCGGCCTGCTGCTGTCGGGTCTGGCGGGGCAATTGGCCGACCGTTACGACAAGGCCCGGGTCGCCCGGCAGATCAAGCTCGCCGAGATCGCCATCGTCGCCATCGCTGCGGTCGGCTTTGCCCTGCACTCCATGCCGATCCTGCTGGTCAGCATGCTCACGCTCGGCATCATGGGCACGCTGTTCACGCCGGTGAAATACGGCATCCTGCCGGACCATCTGGCGCCGGAGGAACTGCCGGCCGGCAACGGCCTGATCGAGGCAGGCACCTTCCTGTCGATCCTGATCGGCATCATCGGGGCCGGCTTCGTCGCTCCCCATCTGCCCAGCTGGATCGTGGCCGCCATCATGGTGGCGGTGGCCGTGGCCTGCTGGTGGTTTGCCCGCCTGATCCCGCCCACGGGCGAAGCGGCCCCCGACCTCAAGATCGACTGGAACATCATCCGATCGAGCTACCAGCTCGTGCAACTGGTGGCCTCCGACCGCAAGCTCCTGATCGGCTCGCTGGCGGTGGCCTGGTTCTGGATGAGCGGCATCGTCATCCTGTCGCTGACCCCTTCCCTCGCCCACAGTGTCATCGGCGGTGACGGCACGCTCAATACCTGGTTCACCACCGCCTTCTCGATCGGCATCGCCATCGGTTCGATCCTGGCCGCACGCCTGGCCACGGGCCGCATCATCGTGCTGCTCTCCCCGATCGGCTGCATCCTGATGGGGCTGTTCTGCCTCGACGTGGCCTGGATCGCCTTCGGTACCGAGCGCTCGGCCACCCCCCTCCATTTCCTGAGCTATCTCGCCACCGGCTCCGGCGTGCACATGACCCTTGCGCTCGTGCTGGTGGCGCTGGCAGCGGGCCTGTTCATCGTGCCGATCTATGCGGCCGTCCAGCACTGGGCGCCCAAGGACGAACGCGCCCGCGTCATCGCCGGCGGCAATGTCATCACGGCCCTGTTCATGACGGTCGGCGCCGGCGGTCTCTCCCTGCTGCAGGGTAAATTCGGCCTCACCACACCGACGGCCCTGCTCGGCATCGCCGTCCTCGACATCATCGCCGGCGTCATCCTGCTCTATGTCCTGCCCATGAGCCGGTTCCGCGACTTCATCCTGTTGCTCTACCGGCTGCTCTATCGCCTCGAGGTCAAGGGCATCGAGAACCTGGAGACGCCGACGCCCCATCGCATCATCGCGATCAACCATGTCAGCTTCCTCGACGCCGGCCTGGTCCTGGCCCTGCTCGACAAGGATCCCGTGTTCGCCATCGACCACACCATCGCCAAGGCCTGGTGGGTCAAGCCCTTCCTCAAGATCTGCCGGGCCTATCCGCTCGACCCGACCAAGCCGATGGCGACGCGCGGGCTGATCAATGCGGTGAAGGCCGGCGAGACCCTGGTGATCTTCCCCGAGGGACGCCTCACCGTCACCGGCGCGCTGATGAAGGTCTATGACGGCGCGGGCCTGATCGCCGACAAGTCGCATGCCGACATCGTGCCCATGCGTATCGACGGCCTGGAGCGTACGCCCTTTACGAGGCTCGACGCCAACAAGGTTTCGCGCCGCTGGTTCCCGAAAGTGACCGTGACCTTCACCGAACCGACACGCCTCACCATCGATGAGGACCTCCGCGGCAAGAAGCGCCGCCAGGCCGCCGGCGCCGCCCTCTACGACGTGATGTCGGACCTCATCTACAAGACGAGTTCGGTCGACACCGATCTCTTCCGTGCCCTGGTGGCGGCGGCCGACAAATATGGCCGCAAGCGGGTGGTGCTGGAGGACCCGGTCAGCGGCACCCTCACCTATAAGCGCCTCTTGATCGGCATCAACGTGCTCGGCCGCAAATTCATGGGCTTTACCGCCCCCGGCGAGCATGTCGGCGTGCTCCTGCCCAACGCCAATGCCGTGGCCGTCACCTTCTTCGCCCTGCAATCGACGGGCCGCATCCCGGCCATGCTGAACTTCTCCGCCGGACAGGCCAATCTGATCTCGGCCTGCAAGACAGCGCAGGTGAAGACGGTGCTGTCGTCCCGCGCCTTCGTGGAGAAAGGCCGGCTCGGCGATGTCGTGGCCGCGATGGAAGAGCATGTGCGCTTCGTCTGGCTGGAGGATGTGCGCGCCGAGGTCGGCACCGCCGACAAGCTGAGGGGCCTCCTCGGCGCCGGGCGCGCCCATGCCAGGCCCGCGCCGGGTGCCCCCGCCGCCGTCCTGTTCACCTCGGGCTCGGAGGGCGCGCCGAAGGGCGTGGTGCTGTCGCACAGCAACATCCTCTCCAACATCGCGCAGGTCGGTGCCCGCATCGACTTCGGCCCCGGCGACATCGTCTTCAACGTGCTGCCGGTCTTCCATTCCTTCGGCCTGACCGGCGGCATGATCCTGCCGCTCGTCAACGGCGTCAGGCTCTACCTCTACCCGACGCCGCTGCACTACCGCATCATCCCCGAACTGATCTACGGCACCAACGCCACCGCATTGTTCGGCACCGACACCTTCCTCGCCGGCTATGCCAAGATGGCCAATCCCTACGACTTCCGCTCGCTGCGCTATGTCGTGGCCGGCGCCGAACCGGTGAAGGTGGAGACCCGGCGGGCCTATAACGAGAAGTTCGGCCTGCGCATCCTGGAAGGCTACGGTGTCACCGAGACCTCGCCGGTGCTGGCGCTGAACACGCCGATGTTCAACAAGAACGGCACCGTCGGCCGGGCTCTGCCCGACATGGAGACGCGACTGGAGGACATTCCGGGCATCGAGGAAGGCGGCCGCCTGCATGTGCGTGGCCCCAATGTGATGCTCGGCTATCTCAAGGCCGATCAGCCCGGCGAGATCGCCGCACCCGAGGAAGGCTGGTACGACACCGGCGACATCGTCACCATCGATCCGCAAGGCTTCATCGCCATCAAGGGCCGGGCCAAGCGCTTCGCCAAGATCGGTGGGGAGATGGTGTCGCTCGCAGCCGTCGAGGCGATGCTTGCCGATCTCTGGCCTGAGAGCCCGGTGGCCGTGCTCGCTACCCCCGACCCGCGCAAGGGCGAGCGCCTGGTGCTGATCACGCCTCACAAGCAGGCCAGCCGCGCCGACGTGATCGCACATCTGCGCTACAAGCATGCCGCCGAGCTGATGATCCCCTCGGAGATCATGATCATCGACGCCATGCCGGTGATGGGCACCGGCAAGACCGATTATGTCGGCCTCAACAAGATGCTGAAGGAGCGTCAGGCCAATGCCGGCGCCGCCGAAGCAAAGGCCAGCCCACCGGCCCCGCTGCCGGGCTTGCCCGAGCCGCCCAAGCCCTCCGCGGCTTCGCCCGCGCAGGGCAATGGTGCCGAGCCGGAAGCCCATCGCCCTCCGCCTGCCCCGCTCGCCGCACCGGGTCGCCCCGCCGGCGAGTCCAGGCTGGCCGCCGAAGCAGAAGCGCCGCCTTCGGCCAGGGCCGCCCACGACGAAACGGGCGGGAATCATGCGTGACGGATCGAAGACGCGCGCCAAGATCGTGACGGAGGCCTTGCGCCTGTTTGCCCAGAAAGGCGTGGCAGGGACCTCGATCCGCGACATCGCCGGTGCCGTGGGCGTGGCGGAGGCTGCCCTCTACCGCCACTTCCCGTCCAAGGACGCGTTGTCGCGTTCCCTCTTCCTGGATGGCTATGCCAGGCTTGCCGGCGACATCCTGGCGGCGGACCAGGCCCATGACCGGTTCGACACCAAGATCACGCGGATCGTCGAGGTCTTCTGCGACCTTTTCGACGAAGACCGCGCCCTGTTCACCTTCCTGCTGCTCTCCCAGCACGCCCATCTGGCCGAGGTTCCCCACGAAGCCGGCAAGAACGTGGTGGAGGCCGTGCACTCGATCTTCGCCGGCGCCATGCAAAGGCGGGAGATCCGCGAGCACGACACCGACCTCCTGACCGCGATGGCGCTGGGCATCGTCGCCCAGCCCGCGATCTTCACCCTCTATGGCCGGCTCCAGGGGCCGTTGCGTCATCGCGCCCCGGACATGGCGAAGGCCATCCTGGCGCTGGTCGGTTAGGGGAATTTCGAGAAAATCCGATCGGCCCTTCGCCCAGGAGAACATGCCGGCACGGCATTGCCCCGGCATCGCGGAGGATCATATCGCACCATGCGGAAATGCCTGGGTTGCGGCGCGGGCCGGACATCCGCCATGATGGCCGGCACCAGACGATTCAGATTGTCCCCGCCGGAATGAAGCCCCTATGACAGCAGCTGCCCTGGAACCCGTTCGCCTCGCCGACTACCGGGTGCCCGCTTTCCTGATCGACACGGTGCATCTCGACATCCGGCTCGAGCGGACGCAGACCCGTATCGTTTCTACCCTGACTTTGCGGCGCAATCCCCACAGCGCTGGGCAAGGCGCCTTGAAGCTCGACGGCGACGGCCTCGTCTTCGTGGAGGCGTGGCTCGACGGCGTGTCGCTGCCATCGGATGCCTATTCGGTCTCGCCCCATGGCTTCAGCCTGCACCAGCCGCCCGCCGAGCCCTTCACCTTGGCCATCGAGACGCGCCTGGATCCTTCCGCCAATACACAGCTGATGGGGCTTTACCGCTCCAACTCGGCCTATTGCACCCAATGCGAGGCCGAGGGCTTCCGGCGCATCACCTATTTCCTGGACAGGCCGGATGTGCTGTCGGTCTACACCACCAGGATCGAAGCTTCGTTCCAGGAAGCACCGGTGCTGCTCGCCAATGGCAACCGCACCGAGCACGGATCCTTAGCAGACGGCAGGCACTATGCCGTCTGGCATGATCCCTTCCCCAAGCCCTCCTACCTCTTCGCCATGGTTGCGGGCGATCTCGCCATGGTGGCCGACAGCTTCACCACCCGCTCGGGGCGGGAGGTGCGCCTGGAGATCTATGTCGAGCACGGCAAGGAAGACCGCTGCGCCTATGCCATGGACGCCCTCAAGCGCTCCATGCGCTGGGACGAGCAAGCCTTTGGCCGCGAATATGATCTCGACATCTTCATGATCGTCGCCGTGTCCGATTTCAACATGGGCGCCATGGAGAACAAGGGCCTCAACATCTTCAACGACAAATATGTGCTGGCCTTGCCCCAGACGGCCACGGACAGCGACTTTGCGGCCGTCGAGGCGATCATCGCACATGAATATTTCCACAACTGGACCGGCAATCGCATCACCTGCCGCGACTGGTTCCAGCTCTGCC